>SYFI01000023.1 GCA_005800465.1 Actinomycetota bacterium
CCGCCTTCACCGCCGGGTTGGCGGCGTTCAGCACCGCCTGCGCCTGCTCCTCGGTGATGGCTGCCGAGCTCACGTTCATGAGCACGGGCACGTACGCGATGGTGCCCGACTTGCTCTGCAGGTACTGCGCCGCGTTGCCATAGGGGCTCGTGGCCTGAGTGACGTGGGGCACCTTGGCGATGGCCTTTACCGATGCCGTGATGGCGTTCTTGTTGGCCGTCGAGTTGACCGTGCCTGACTTCACCTTGAACACGATCGGGCTGGTGCCGTTCTCGGTGGGCGGGAAGTCGGCCGCCAGCACGTTGGTGGCGTCCTGGCTCTGCGTGCCCGGCAGGCTGTTGTCGTTGGTGGTCTGTGCACCGACCACGCTCACCACGCCCGACAGGGCAACGATCATGACGACCCACAGCAGCAGGGCCTTGATCGGGTGGTGCGCAACCCACCGGGCCATTCGATGCAGCAGTGATGCCATGGTCAGCGGCCCGCGATGTTCGTGTGAGGGAAAACCATGACCCCGTCATCGTAGGGGGTCGGTGGGTGCTGAATGGCCCGAATACAGGGGCGGCGGATCTAAGTCATGTGGTGGTAGCCACCCTTCCACCACATGAGTGGGTCGCCATCGGTCACATCGGCCTGCAGCACCCGCCCGATGAGAACGCTGTGATCGCCAGCCTCCACCATCTGATGCCGCTCACACACCAGACGGGCATGCGCACCCTCAAGCATCGGTATCCCGTGGTGCCCGCCCTCCCAAGGCAGATCCTTAAAGCGGTCCTCACGGGAGAACGCGAAGGTGTTGGACACCTCTTCCTGATCCGCGGCGAGGATGTGCACACCAAATCCAGGCGCCTGCGTCACGAGATCGTGCGTCCACGATGCCTGGCCGATGCACACAAGCACCAGCGGGGGGTGCAGCGACAACGATGAGAACGCCGACACGGTGAGTCCCACCGGTCCATCCGGACCGGCCGCCGTCACCACGGTAATGCCGCTGGCCCAGCGGCCAAGCGCCGCCTTGAATGCATCGGGGCCCACTCCGGGGAGGTGCGCTTCGGCCATGGCAGGAGAGTGTACCCTGCCAGAGATTCCTAATAGCGACCCACCGCGACGAAGACATATGAACCAGGTTCAGCCCGGACAGGATCCGCGCATTCCCGGCCACATACGCCACCCGGTGCTGTGGATTCTGGTGCTGGCCATCCTCGCAGCGATCGTCGCGGGCCTTGTGCTGACGGTGAGCGATGACGTGCGCGCAAATGAGCGCCAGTCCGCATTGCAGCCGTTCTACACGCCGCCCACCCTCCGGCCCGATGGGCTGCCCGGCGATGTCATCCGCACCGAGCCCCTCGGCATCACCGTCCCCGGCGGACGCGCGGTTCGAATGCTGTACCGGTCGCAAAATGGCGAGGGCAACCCCACGGCATCCAGTGGCATGGTGTTTATCCCCTCTGGCCCCGTACCCGCAGGCGGGCGCCCAATCGTGGCGTGGGCGCATCCCACGGTGGGGCAAGGGGCGGATTGCGCCCCATCGCGCATTGACGACCCCATCGGCAGCCTGCCATGGGTGGGAGAGATGCTCGCGCGAGGCTGGGTCGTGACCGCCACCGACTACGCCGGGCTCGGTACCCCCGGTACGTCCGGGTACCTCATCTCGGGCGATGAGGGCCGCGACGTCATCAACTCCGTACGCGCAGCGCGCAATCTTCGGGGTGTCGGCGCTAGTTCGCGGTGGGTCGCGTGGGGCCACTCACAGGGTGGGCACGCGGCACTGGCAGCCGCCGACATGGCCGCCTCGTACGCGCCCGATCTGCGACTCGTGGCGGTGGCCACGGCCGCTCCGGCGGCCGAACTGCGGCAGTTGCTCGCGTTGCAGTGGAACCAAACGGTGGTGTGGGTGATCGGGGCCGACGTCGTGAGCACCTGGCCCGCCCGGTATCCCGAGCTCAACCGGAACGCCATCCTCACTCCCAACGGGCAGCAGCACTGGCAGGACGTGGCGAGCAAGTGCAATCGAGGCGCGGCGCTCACAGCGATCGTGCGTCAGGACATTTTCGGGCAGAACTTTTTCGCGATGGATCCCTGGCAATCGCCGCCGTGGCGCCAGCGCTTCCAGGCCAACACGCCGCAGCCCATCCCCCCGGATGTGCCACTGCTTGTTGCTCAGAGCACAACTGATGCAGTGGTGCTGCCGCGAACCACCGCCACGCTGGTGCGTGATTGGTGCAGAGCCGGCGACCACATCAGCACGCTGTGGGTCAATGGGGTGTCGCATCAATCCACGGCGATCGTGGTGGGCCCATCGGTGGTGCAGTGGATCGATGGCCGGCTGCGCGGCGACCCCGCCGCCGATGACTGCCCGCTGCCGCTGCCCGTGGCCCCGATCAACGGCTGACCGGGGGGCTGGGTGGGGGTCGGTGCACCAACGCTCACCGACCCCCGCCGCACATGCAATTACTCCAACGGCTGGTTGATGCGGGCGTTCGACGGGCTGATGATGAGCACCACGATAAGCGCGATGAGCGGCACGAAGACCGCTAACAGGCCGAACCCGAGAGCGCTCCGGCCCTTGGCCCGGGCAATGTTCATCGTGAGCACGATCAGGAAGATGTAGATGATGACGACGATAATCCAAAGCAGGACGCCCATAGGGACCCCTTCGTCGATTGATTGGTTCCGTCAATTTACAAGGAACCCCGGACTCCCCCGCAGTGCGCTGCTACGGTACTCATATCGACCGCCCGCCGTGGGAGAGCCAGCTTAAGGCTGGCGCCGAAGGAGCA
>SYFI01000006.1 GCA_005800465.1 Actinomycetota bacterium
AGGTTGGATCAGCAGTGCGTGCGGCTGCCGACGTGGCCGTTTCGGGCACCGGCGGCGTGCTGCGACTGCTTCACCAACTGGCCTCCTAACAGCCCCGCGGGGCCCGTGTTCCGCTGGAACGTTGTGCGCCGTGATCGCCCTTCCGGAGAGGATGAGTACGCAGAGGCCGTTGATAGTGTGCGCGGCCTTAGAGGCCTGAATCGGAGAACATGCGCGGGCTCGGAACACGAAGCGGGTTTATCGCAATGATCGCGGCTGGCGTGGTCGCCATCGCGGGCATCGCGGTGTTCGCGTTTTCGCTGGTCGGCACCCGCCCCACGGTTGATCCACTGCAGCCCCCGGCGGGCGGAGTGATCAACCCCGGCAAGCACCTCATCGTGGTGGGCACCACCTCGGCCCCCATGAAGGACCTGCGCGTCACCCTTGATGGCAAGGATGTGACCGCGGCTGTGCGAGGCGCGAGCGACGGAATCGCCCTCAGCGCGCCAAATCTCCGAAGCGGCACGCACGCCATGGCCGTGTCGTACTCGACCGGCAGCGGCCTGACGGGTGGCAGCACGTCGAAGTCGTGGGACTTCACCGTTGATCGCACACCGCCCCGTCTCGTGATCTCCAAGCCCTCCGGGGACGGTGCCAACACGCACGCGGTGGCGCTGGCTGGTACCGCCACGCAGGGCAGCTCCATCCACATCACCGCGCGGGGGAACGGGCTCGCCGGCGCCGAGGCCACGGGGACCGGTGGGGCGTGGTCCACCACCACGAACCTGCCCGAGGGCCGATCGACGGTAAAGGTGACGGCCACCGACCTGGCCGGCAACACCACCACGAAGGCCAAAGTGGTCCTCGTAGACACCAAGGCCCCCGCGCTGCAGCTTGCCCCCACCACCAAACTGGCCAAACTCACCACCACGCCGCAGCCGATCATCTACGGAAAGGTGGGCGGCGAGAACGCAGCGCTGCTCACCTACGGCGCCAGCATCAACGGCGTGGGCGTGGTGCAGATCAAGGGCGCTGACGCATCCGCCCCCAGCGCATCGGGGCCGGCGTCAGGCACCATCAGCGACACGGGAATGTCGCTCTCGGGCAACCAGTTTGCACTGGCCATTGGCCGCCTGCCCGAGGGCAAGAACACGATCACCATTTGGGTGCGTGACCGCAGCGGCAACACCGTGAAGAAGTCGTTCACATCGTTTGTGAACACGCAGTCGATGTTTGGCACCTCGCAGCTCACGGTCGGTGCGATCGGTGGCGACGTGAAGCAATTGCAGGAGCGGCTCCGCACGTTGCGTCTGTGGAAGGGCGGGGCCACCAATACGTACAACGAGAAAACCGCCAAGGCCGTCACGCGATACCAGAAGCGCTTCCACCTGAAGCAGACCGGCAACGTTGACGCAGCGACCCTCCGCAAGATGGTTGGACGTATTGATATCTCACTGAATAGCCGCAAGCTCACGCTCTACCGCGACGGGCGCCCCTTTAAAACCTTCCGTGTGGCCATTGGCATGCCAAGCTACCCGACCCCCACCGGCAACTTCCGCATTGTGAACATGCAGAAGAACCCCACGTGGCTGCCACCCGACTCGCCGTGGGCCAAGGGCCTCGGCCCCGTTCCGCCCGGCCCCGGGAACCCGCTCGGCACGCGCTGGATCGGCACCTCGGCACCTGCTGTGGGCATCCACGGCTCCCCCGCCAGCTGGAGCATCGGCACCGCCGCCAGCCACGGCTGCCTGCGCATGCACATCTCCGAAAGCGAGACGTTGTACGAGCTCGTCGTTGTGGGCATGCCTGTGGATATCCACAACTGACCGACGCACCGAATGTGCCCGCGCTCTCTGCTGCAGACTTCGACGGCGAGGCCCTGGCGGCCGGGCGCCTGACGCTTGTCGATTTCTGGGCCCCGTGGTGCGTTCCGTGCGCCAAGATCGCGCCGCTGGTTGAGGAACTCGCACGCACGCACGAAGGCCGGCTCACCGTGTACGGCCTCGACGTCGACGCGTACCCCGCCCCTGCGGCCCGTCACAACGTACTCTCCCTCCCGACGCTGATTCTGTTTCGCAGCGGAACCGAGGTGGCCCGGCTCACCGGCACGCCGTCGGCCAAGAAGATCAACCGAGCGCTTGCGCCCCACCTGGAGTTGCCATGACCGACAGGCCCACACCCCCGATGTACTTCAGCCTCCGCACTGTGCAGCCCTTCGCGAAGATGGAACTTCGCGCAGTGGAGGGTGAGCCCGGGGTTGACCTCACCATTGCCGATGGCACGGTCGTGGGTCTGCTACTGCCCGACGTGCGCATGCTTTCGCGTCTTGATGAGATCTGCGAGAAGGTTGGCATCGACCCGTACGAGTGCTGGCAGCGGGTGCGCGGCGATGTGGACCTGTCGGTGAAGATCCGGGAGAAGATCAAAAAGTAGGGCGGTGCCCGGCAGGCGACCGCCAGTTGCCCGAGGGCGCTGACCAGCTCCCGGGCCTCATTCGCTCCGATTACCCCGGTCTTCACAAGGCCCACGTCGCCCGACGACTCGACGATGACCCCCGCGGGAACGCTCCAGATCGACAGCGCCCCGGCCTCGGGGTGCTCATCAAGGTCGCCGTCCACCACTGCGCGGGCGGGCGGCGCGTCGTGGATGCCCTACTTCGCCGAGGGGCAGCGCGGGCAGTTGGGGGCGGTGACCACCAGAAGCCACGGACCCTCGCCCTGGAGGCCGAAGGCCTGCGAGCGGCGTTGCGCTCAGCCCAGGGCGCCCACCAGCTCGGCGGCCTCGGTGGGGCCGATGCGACCGGTCTTCACCATCCCCACGTCGCCCGACGCCCTGATGACGATGCCCGCGGGCACACTCCAGATGGGCAGCGCCCCGGCCTCGGGGTGTTCGCTCAGGTCGACGCTCACCACCTGACGCGATCCCGCTGCGTCCTCAATCGCCCGCTTCGCGGGGCCACAGCGCGGGCAGTTGGGGGCGGTGACCACCAGCAGCCATGGGCCGTCGCCCTTCAGCGCGAACGCCTTCTTCAGGTCGTGGGCCGATCCGCCTCTGCGCACCAGCTGCTTCCAGGCGATGCACCCGATGCAGATGCCGCTGATTGCCGAGAACAGGGCAACCGCAGCCACCACGCCGGTGATGATCCAGCCAGCCGTCGACGCGCCCGCGTACAGCAGCGCGATTGCCACCACCAACCTGGAGATGGCCATCAGCTGCGCAAAGCGCACCGGGCGCGATGGCTCGAGCTCTGCCGGGCGCGCCGGTACGAGGGTGAACAGGTAGGCCACGGGTGACCACCGCGGGCCGATGAGCGCCAATGCGATGAACACGGCGGCGATCACCACCACTGCCTGCGTCTGAAAGATGACCGCCTCAAGGCACAGCATGCCGGTAATGGCCTGCGAGAACCGCGGGGCGGCCGGATGCACTGCCGCGGGCGTATGGGCGGGGAGTGGAAAGATGCTCATGCCGCGCAGGTAATCATGGAAGCGCCAACGCGATTGACACCGGCTCGCCGTCGATCTCGCCATCCTCGCGGTGCTTGGGCGCGAACGGCAGGCCGTGACCCACGGTGAGTTCGGTGGCCAGCACCTCGCCCGCGATGTAGGCCCGGTGGGCGCCGATGGCCTCACGCACACGCCCCGACCCGTCGAGGTGCAGGTGGATGCGATCCTCCACCTTCAGGTCGGCGGTGCGGCGGGCGCTCTGGATGGCACGCACCAGGTCGCGTGCAAGGCCCTCCATCTGCAACTCGGGAGTGATCTCAGTGCTGAGGCCCACGGCGAGCGATCCGCCCTCGGCCACCGCGTAGCCCTCCGACGGGCGCACCTCGCGCAGCAGGTCATCGTCGGCGAGCATCTGCGTGGCCCCATTCACCTCGATCGCCACCGTGGTGCCGGAGTCGAGCGCCTTGACCGTGGCCGCGGCATCAAGCGACGCCACCGCCTGGGCAACGGCGGGCATCTCGTTGCCAAAGCGCGGGCCGAGAGTGCGGTAGTTGGGCTTCAGGCTCACTTCCATCAGGCCCTCGGCGTCGGTGACAAAGCGCACCTCGCGCACGTTCAGCTCCTCGGCAACCACCCGCGACAGCCCCTCCAGCAGGCGGGCAGTGGCCGGCGGACAGGCGATAACCGCCTCCTTCAGCGGCTGGCGCACCTTCATCTTGGCCTCCTTGCGGGCCGAGCGGCCAAGCGTGGTGGCCTCAAGCGCTGCGGCCATGGCCTGCTCAAGTGCCTCGTCACGACGACCACCCGGAGTGGGCCAATCGGCCAGGTGCACGCTCTCGGGTGCAGCAGGGTCGTGGGCCGCAACCAGATTGCCCCACATCTCGTCAGCGACAAACGGGCAGAACGGCGCCAGCAGCAGGGCGACCGTCGACAGGCACTCGTGGAGCGTGGCGAAGGCCGCAGCCCGATCGGTGGCGTTGTCGTTGCGCCAGAAACGGCGGCGACCCGTGCGCACATACCAGTTGGACAGGTCGTCGATGAGCGACTCAAGGGCGCGACCGGCGTTGGTGGGGTCATAGCCGGCAAGCCCATCGGTGACCACCTGTGTGGTGGCATCCAGACGCGACAGCGCCCAGCGGTCCATCTCGCTGCGCTCGGCCATCGGCGGTGCGGGGTCGCCCGGGGTGAAGCCATCGGGCAGTGATGCGTAGGTGGCCAGAAATGCGTAGGTGTTCCACAGCGTGAACAGAAACCGGCGCCGGGTCTCATCCACCACGTCGAGGCTGAAGCGGAATGAATCCCACGGGCTCTGCGCGGTAAACAGATACCAGCGGAAGGCGTCGGCACCGGCGTGATCGAGCACGGACCAAGGCGCCACCACATTGCCCTTGCTCTTGCTCATCTTCTGGCCCTCGGGGTCGAGGATGAGCCCCAAGCACACCACGTTGCGGTAGGCCGCCTCGTCAAACAGCAGCGCCCCCTCGGCCAGCAGCGAGTAGAACCACCCGCGGGTCTGGTCGAGCGCCTCGCACACGAAGTCGGCCGGGAAGTGACCAGCCAGCCCGTTCTCACCCTCAAACGGATAGTGATGCTGCGCAAACGGCATCGCACCGGAATCGAACCAGACATCGGCGACTTCCGGCACACGATGCGCGACCCCCCCACACCCGCAGCGGATAGGGATTTCATCAACGTACGGACGGTGGGGATCCAGGCTGACAGGCACCTTGTCCACAGCCCTGTCTCGTAACATTTCGAATGATCCGATGGCCGTGACCGTCTCACAGTCGTCACACCGCCAGAACGGCAGCGGGGTGCCCCAGTAGCGCTCGCGACTGATGGCCCAGTCGACGTTGCCCTCGAGCCAGCGGCCAAAGCGGCCGTGCTTCACGTGGTCGGGGTGCCAACCTACCTGCTCGTTCAGCTCCAGCATTCGGTCGCGCACATCGGTGGTGCGGATGTACCACGAGGGCTTGGCGTAATAGAGAAGAGGGGTGGAGCAGCGCCAGCAGTGGGGGTAGCTGTGCTCGTAGGGCTTCTCGCGAAACACGCGGTCGCGGGCTTCGAGGTCGGCGATCAGTTGCCGGTCGGCATCCTTCACGAACACGCCCACAGCCTCGGGCACCGCGTCGGTGAACAGACCCTGGCGATCGACGGGGTTGGGGGCGTCAAGGTCGTGCTCGCGCGCAGCACGCATGTCGTCCTCACCGAATGCCGGGGCCAGGTGCACGACTCCGGTGCCGTCCTCAGTGGTGACGAAGTCGCTCATCACCACGATGTGCTTGCCCGGGATGTCGCCAAATGGAGGCTCGTAGGCGCTGCCCGCCATCTCAGAGGCCGGCATGGTGCGCACGGTCACCGCGTCGTCGCCGATGACCTTTGCCACCAGCGCCTCGGCCATCACCAGGCGCTCACCATCCACTTCTACGACCGCGTAGGCGGTGCCGGGGCTGATTGCCGCGGCCTGATTGGCCGGGAGCGTCCACGGAGTGGTGGTCCACACCAGCAGCGAGGTGCCGGGGTCGTCCACCAACGGAAACCGCACATAGATGGACGGGTCAACGACGTCCCTGAAGCCCTGCGCCACCTCGTGGCTCGAAAGGGCGGTGCCACACCTGGGGCAGTACGGCACCACCTTGTCGCTCTCGTACACCAGGCCCTTGTCGAACAGCGTGGCCAGGCTCCACCACACGCTTTCCACGTAGTCGGTGTCCATGGTGCGGTACGCCTGTGACGTATCAACCCAGAACCCGATGCGGTCGGTGAGGCGCTCCCACTCGTCGAGGTACTCGCCCACCGACTCGCGGCAGCGCGCGTTGAACTCGGCGATGCCGTAGGCCTCGATCTCGGGCTTGCCCGAGATGCCGAGGTGCTTCTCAACCTCGAGCTCCACGGGCAGGCCGTGGCAGTCCCATCCCGCCTTGCGCTCCACATAGCGCCCGCGCATGGTGTGAAAGCGCGGGAAGATGTCCTTGAACACCCGGGAGAGCACGTGATGCGAACCCGGACGACCATTGGCCGTGGGCGGGCCCTCGTAAAACACGTACGGGTCAGCGCCCTTGCGGTCGTCAACACTTCGCTGGAAGATGTCGCGCTCGTGCCAGAAGGCGAGCACCCGCTCCTCCATCGCCGTCCAGTCGGCCGCCGGTCCCACTGGGCGCCAATTGCTCATACGGCCTCCACCACTGCAGGGTCTGTCCGGAGCACCCGGATCACGTCGTGAAAGTCCTCGTACGGCACGAAGGGCACGTCCTCCTGCACAAGCCACTCCGCCAGGCCATCACGGGCGAAGATCTGATCGGCCAGCAGCGACGCGCAGCGATCGGAGATGCCGTCGCCCACATAGATCAGCCGCTCGCCTGCATGGCGCTCGCGAATTGCGTGGCGCTTACACCTTCGGCCACAGATCTCGCAGGTGTCGCCCCGGTGATCCCCCCACACCAGCGTGCATCCCCCGGTCGTAAAGACGGCGTCGTTGGCGACCACCTCGAGGTGCCTGAGGCCCAAGTCGCCCAGCACCTCGTCAATGACGCAGCGAAAGCCTGCGCTCATCACCACCAATCGGTGACCACCGGCCTCGGCAAACGCCACCAGATCCGCGAAGCCGGGGCGTGTGCCCGCCTGTTCGCGCACCAGGGCCACCACGACACCGTGGGGAGCGGTGACCGTCGCGAACTGGGTCTGCATTGCCTCCTCCACGGTCATTTCGCCCGACCGGAGGGCCGGTTCGATCTGATCCCAGAGACCCGGGCGCCCGTGAGCATCCACGATCACGTGCAGCGTGTCGCGCAGTGTGATCGTGCCGTCGAAGTCCACGGCGATGAGGAGCGGTGCCACGACCCACGAGGGTACCAGCGGGATACCATCCATCGTGTGCCCGACGACGCCGACCTCATCGACTCGCCCCGACCCGTGTTCATCCATGGCGCCGGTCGTACCCCGGCATCGTGGGGGCCACAGCTCGCACGGTTTGAGGGTGCCCTCGCGGTGGCCCTGCCCGGGCACCCCGGCGGTGAGCCGCTTGAGGGTGCGGCGAACATGGCCCAGTGGGTCGTGAGCGAGATCGAGGAGATTCCCGGCCCGCTGGTGATGGTGGGCCACTCCCTCGGTGGGGCCGTGGTGCTTGAAGTTGCGCTGCAACGACCGGATCTGGTCGCCGGCCTCGTGCTGGTGTCCACCGGCGCCCGGCTGCCGGTACCCGACCATGCCCTCGAACGCATCGAGCATGACTTCGAGGGCGAGTGCGCCCGCATGGTGGAGCAGTCGTGGCTACACCACAATCCCGACCTCATCCGCCGGGGAACCGGGTCGGTGATCTCCATGGGCCCGCTCGTCCTTCGCGCCGACTACCTCTCCGCACGAGGGCACGACGTACGCGGGCTCCTCGACCAGATCACGGTGCCCGCCCTCGTGCTGAGCGGCGAAGCGGACCCGCTGGTGCCCACGTGGCTCTCGCAGGAACTCGCGGATGGGCTGCCCGACGCCACCATGGTGATCATCCCTGGGGCCGCGCACGTACCGCAGCTGGAGCGGGCCGATGCGGTGGATCTGCTGGTCGCCGCCTGGCTGGCGCGACTCGAGCTACTGCTCCCCGGAGACGATGACTGATCCGCGGGGCGCAGCAACGCACCCCATCGTGATTCTGGTCAATCCTGCATCCACTGCCGCCCACCCCGGGCTCGTGGATCATGCCGAGCGCGTGCTTGGCCCGCTGGGTCTCAGAGCAGTGCTCACCACAGAGGCGCGAGGGCACGCAGCCGAGCTCGCCCGCGGGGCAGTTGAGACCCACGGGGCACTGACCCTGGTGACAATTGGCGGGGACGGCACTGCGGCCGAGGCCGCTGGTGCGCTCATCGGCACCGGATCGGCACTCGCGCCCATGCCCGCAGGCAGTACCAACGTCTTCGCGCGCACGCTCGGGTGGCAACGTGACTGCGAGATGGCGCTCGACGACCTGGCGGGAGAGATCGCACGTGGCACGCGCCCTGATCGTGTGACCGTTGGCCACGTGTCGGCGGATGGTGACGATCACATCTTCGTCGTCAACGCCGGGGCCGGTATCGATGCCGAGGCCGTCGAGGCCGTCGAGCGCCACCCGGATATGAAGCGGCATATTGGCCAGGCGTGGTTCGCCGGTGCCACCGCCATGGCGGCCCTTCGTGCACGTAAGGGCGGCGGCGTGATCGTGAGCATTGACGGCGGCGCCCCATTTCAGCTGGCGTCGCTCAGCGTCGCCTGCTCGCGGCCATTCGCATTTTTCGGTGACCGCCCCTTCGACCTCATCCCCGAGGCCGGGGAGGATGGCGCCCTGGGGTGGCTGGGGTCGGCAACCGGCGGCGTAATCGGGCCCGCGGTGGCTGTGGTCGGCGCGCTTACCGGTGCATGGCACCTCGACTCATCAACAGTGGCCCATGGCGTTGCGCACGAGCGCATCACCATGGAGAGCCACGAGGGTGTTGCCCTTCAGGCCGACGGCGAGCCGCTCGGGCGCTTTCATCACGCGGTATTCACTCCCGCGGCTGGACTTCTTGTGATGCGCCCGGGCGGCAGTGATCCCGCCCGCGACTAGATGTCGTGCCCGGTGACCAGATCGTCGAGGTGGGCGTCAAGGCGCCTGCCCAGCATGATGAAGGTGTAGCCGCTTCCCGGTCCACCGTGACGGGCCGAAAGACACAGCGTGGCGCGAACGTCGCGCACCACGGCGGATGGGCCACGACGCAACGGGTCGCCGCTCGAGGGCCCGCTGGGGGGCCACGCCGGCGGACGCCCCTCAATCAGTGGGGCCACCACCCGTCGCACGGTGGCCACGAGCTCGGCGAACTCGGCATCGGGCAGCGACGAGCGGGCCTCGTCGAGGATGTCGCGCACCTGCGGCCACGGATCGGCGGGCTCGCCGGGCGGGAGCGCATGCGCCAATGCCCGCGCATCATCAATGGGTACGAGCCGCGTTGCGTCCATACGCCGCGGCTCCGGGTCGTCAGGCGGCGCGTCGGGCACGATCAGCCGGGCGGCGGGGCATCCCGACCCGATGCCATGGCCACGCCACCCTCGGGATCACGAAGTGGACCAAGGCGACGAAAGCGCTCCCGTCGAACCACCCGCCGCTCGGCCGGGGTCTGCGCCTCGAGTTCCAGAAGTGTTCGCTGCAGATACTGGCCCAGGATCTCGGCGGCCTGCCCATGATCGGTGTGGGCGCCGCCAGGCGGCTCGGGGATTACCGCATCGGCCACGCCCCACCGGTAACAGTTGGCTGCGGTGGGCTTAAATGCCTGCGCCGCCCGCTTGGCCTGCGATGCATCACGCCACAGGATGGCCGACGCACCTTCGGGGCTGATCACCGAATATGTGCTGTTCTCGAGCATCAGCACCCGATCGGCGATGCCGAGGCCCAGCGCACCACCCGATGAGCCCTCGCCGATGACAACGGCCACCACCGGCACATTGAGCCGCCACATCAACTGCATGCTGCGGCTGATCGCGCCGCCCTGCCCCCGCTCCTCGGCACTGGCACCCGGAAATGCCCCGGGGGTGTCGATGAGCGTCACGATCGGCATTCCCATGCGGTTTGCGATCTCCATCACGCGCATCGACTTGCGATAGCCCTCGGGGCTCGCCATGCCGAAGTTGCGATAGGTGCGCTCGTTGGTGTCACGGCCCTTCTGCTGGCCCACAAACGCCACGGGGCGATCGTTGAACCGTCCGAAGCCCGCGACTATCGCCGGGTCGTCGCCAAAAAGGCGGTCCCCGTGCATCTCCTCAAAATCGGAGGTGATGCGGTTGATGTAGTCGAGCGTGTAGGGCCGCTCGGCATGGCGGGCGATCTGGATGCTGGCCCACAGATCCTCGTCCACCTGGACGCCCGACGACCGCCCCAGCTTGCCGGTGACGCGCCGCACAAATGACGGGCCGTCTGGCTTGCCGCCGCTCACGCCACAGGCCCGTCGTCGTTACCGCTGCCGGGGCGGATGCGCCCCATGATCTTGCCCGGAAGGGATGGCAGCGACTGCGCCACGCGCCCCACCCGCTCGGCCCCGCCCTGTGCCCAGCCGGGAGGACCGGCTACCAGCGCCTCGCCGTCGGGTGGCGCAAGGATGTGCAGCACGCGCCCAATACGGGCAGCCAGTTCGCGGCGGTCCACGACGGCATCCACCTGCCCGTTGGCCAGCTGACGCTCCGCACGACCGAAGTCGGCGGGCAGCACCTCACGGGTGGTCTCTTCAATTACGCGTGGGCCGCTGAACGCGATCAGTGCGCCGGGCTCGGCGTACGTCACGTCACCGAGTGACGCAAACGACGCCCACACGCCACCGGTGGTCGGGTGGGCGAGAATCATGATGACGGGCACCTGTGCCTCGGCAAGGGCATCGAGGGCGATGACGGTCTTGGCCATCTGCATCAGCGCCAGCGTGCCCTCCTGCATGCGGGCACCTCCGGACGACGACAGGATGATGAGCGGGATGCCCTTCTGGGCAGCATGCTCGCACGCCCGGGCCAGCTTCTCGCCGACCACCGCACCCATCGAACCGCCCATGAACGAGAAGTCCATGATCGCAGCGACACACGGCACGCGGCGCACCTCGATCTCGGCGCACACGACCGCCTCGTTCATGCCCGTCTTGGTCTCGGCCTCACGGATGCGATCGGCGTAGGGCTTGAGGTCGGTGAATTGCAGCGGGTCGGCGGCGCGCAGGTCTGACCACAGTTCCACGTAGCCGCCCGGCTCACCGAGCTGCTCCAGACGCTCGCGGGCCGTCACCGGGAAGTGGTAACCGCACGCCGGGCACACACGCAGATTGCGGCGCATCTCGTCGCCCGAGTAATGGCTGTCGCACTTGGGGCAGGTGCTTGCATCGCTCGCGATCCGGCGCGGGCGGTCCTGTCGGTGCCCGAGATGCCGGAGGCGATCAATAGACACCGTGATGTTGCGGCCGACGCGACTCATCTGGAGCCGATCATGCCATGTGCCCCTGCCGAATGTGACGCGAGCCAATCCTCAATCGCCCTGCGGTATGCCGGCACGATGCGACCCTCGTGACGATTCTCCAGTAACTCCTGGGCAGCGACCTCTGGTGCACGGCCTCTCAGCCGCAGCACCGCATAGGCCACCATCATCGAACGCCGCCTGCCTCGCTGGCAGTGGATCAGCACGCGGGCGTGCGGGTCCTCCTCAAGCCAGCGGGCCGCCATCTCGGCCGCATCGGCCCATTTTGCGGGGGGCTGGTGACGCCCGTGGTCCCACATGGGCGCAACGGCCACGTTCGTAGCGCCAAACAACTGCTTTTCGGCTGAGAGGTCCTGGCTGAAGGTCGTCTGGAGGTGCGCACGGCAGTTGACCACGTGGGTCACGCCCTCCCGGGCAAGCAGCAAAAGGCTTGCCGGCGTGGGGATGCTGCCGATCGCGATGCGTTCATCACCGATCCACGTCCACGGGCGGGTCTTGGTGCCCGGGCCGTAGATGCGATTCGTGAACCGGAACCAGATCTCCCGGACGAATGTGGTTCCCGCGCGCGCGCGGCCCATCGGCGGCTGGTGGGCGCGGTTCGACGTCACCGCACTCCCGCACGCTGAAAGGCCAGGGTGGCGTTGTGGCCGCCAAAGCCGAATACGTTCGATAGCGCCGCGCCCACCGTTGCCGTACGGGCTTCGTTGATCACGTGGTCAACACCCGCGCAGTCGGGGTCGAGCTCGCTCAGATTGATCGTGGGGGGCACGATGCCGTGCTTGATGGACAGCGCGGTGAGTGCACCCTCCAGCGCTCCGGCAGCGCCCAGGCAGTGCCCATGCATCGACTTTGTGCTGCTCACCATCGTGCGCGCCGCGAGCTCGTCACCAAACGCCCGCTTGATCACGCGGATCTCCGACGGGTCGCCGACCGGCGTCGAGGTACCATGCGCATTGATGTAGTCGATGTCGGCTGGCTCCAGATCGGCATCGGCAAGCGCCATCAGCATCGCGTTGGCCGGGCCGGCGCCGGTGGGGTCGGGCTCGGTGATGTGGTGTGCGTCGCCCGACAGGCCATATCCCACGATCTCGCAAATGATGTCGGCGCCGCGGGCCTCGGCGCGCTCTTTCTCCTCCAGCACCAGCACTGCGCCAGCCTCGCCCATTACAAAGCCGTCTCGGCCGATGTCAAACGGGCGGCTTGCCGTGCCCGGGTCGTCGTTCCGCGTCGACAGGGCCTTCATTGCATTGAAGCCCACGATCCCCACATAGGTGACCGCAGCCTCGGCACCGCCTGCGAACATCACGTCGGCGCGGCCCAGGCGGATCTGATCAAAGGCATCGCCAATGGCGTGGTTGGCCGATGCACAGGCGGTGGTGGCACACGAGAGCGGACCCTGAAACCCCAGGTCCATCGACGCCTGTGCTCCCGCCATGTTCGCGATGATCATCGGTATGAACAGCGGGCTCACCCGGTCGGCGCCGCGGTCACGGCACACGACAACCTGCTGGTAGAAGGTCTCGATACCACCGATGCCGCTGCCGATCATCACGCCAATGCGATCCCTAGCGACAGTGCCCCCCACGTCCGAGTCGTCGAGGGCTAGGCGGCTTGCTGCCACTGCCATCTGCGAAAACCGGTCCATGCGCCGCGCCGCACGTCGCTCCACGAAGTCGGTGGGCTCAAAGCCCGGCACCTCGCACGCGAAGTGCGTCTCGCACTCCGACGAGTCGAAGCTCGTAATGGTGGCCGAGGTGGATCGCCCTGAGATGGCGCCATCCCACGCAGCCTCACGACCAATGCCAAATGGGGTCACCAGACCGACGCCCGTGACCACCACCCTCCGCAACTTGCCATCCTGAATGAGCCTGCTCATTGGTTCTCCCGCCTACGTCGCAAGGCCGCCATCAACCGGGATGACCGTCCCGGTGATGAACGCAGCCGCGTCGGTGCAGAGAAACGCCACGAGTGCCGCGACGTCCTCAGGTGTTCCGAGCCGCTGGAGCGGCGTGTGCGACATCAACTGCTCGCGCACGTCGGCCGGCAACCCGGCGGTCATGTCGGTGACGATGTATCCCGGCGCCACCGCGTTTGCGCGTACCCCGCGCGAGCCCGCCTCCTTTGCGAGCGACTTCGCGAGCCCGATCACGCCGGCCTTGGCCGCCGCGTAGTTCACTTGGCCCGCATTCCCCATCATCCCGACCACGCTCGAGATCGCAACAATGCTGCCGCTGCGGCGCTTCATCATGCCCCGGAGTGCAGCGCGCGCGGTGAAGAACGAACCCGAGAGGTTCGTGCCGATCACCGCGTCCCAGTCGTCGTCGCTCATGCGCATCATCAGGCCATCACGGGTGATTCCCGCGTTCAGCACCAGCGCATCAAGCGGCCCCAGCGCCTCTTCGGTACCGGTCACCATTGCCTCGGCAGCGGCAGAATCGGAGATGTCGCCCTGCACCATATGCGCCCGGCGCCCCAGTGCCTCAATCGCCTCGGCAGTCGCCGTCGCGCCGGCCTGATCCGAGACGTACCCCACGCCCACGTCGTAACCCGCGGTGGCAAGGGCCAGTGCGCATGCCGCACCGATCCCCCTGCTTGCACCGGTCACCAGTGCCGTGCTCATGCCATCACCTCCGAGATTCCCACCAGATCATCGGGCCCCGAGATCTGGTGCAGCGACGCGTCCCGCTTGATCCGCCTCACCAGCCCCGACAGCACCCGGCCGGGGCCCAGCTCGACGAAGGTCGTGGCACCCATCGCAAGCGCAACATCCACCGCTTCACCAAATCGTACCGGCGACGTGAGCTGATCGAGCAGCACCGCACGCATGCGGTCTGCAGGCTCCACGAGCGCGGTGGTGGTGCACAAAAAGGCAGGCGAGGGTGGTGTTGGGTCCCATGCCTCAAGCGCGGGCGCCAGGCGGTGCGATGCGGGTGCCATCAGTGGACTGTGAAACGCGCCGCCCACCTTCAGCTGAGTGGCCTTCACCCCCCGCTCGCCCGCGAGGGCCAGCAGTTGTGCGATGCCGTCAACCGTGCCCGATGCCACAACCTGACCCGGGCAGTTGTAGTTGGCGGGCCACACATCACCAACCTCCTCGCACAGCGCCTGCACCTGCTCGTCCGACTGCCCGAGCACCGCGGCCATCGTGCCCGGGCGATCCTCCCCGGCGGCCTGCATGGCCGCACCGCGCTCGCCCACCAGACGAAGGGCCTCATCAAATCCAATGGACCCGCAAGCCACCAGGGCCGGGTATTCGCCCAGCGAGTGGCCGAGCGCCACATCGCCGCGCAGCCCGTGCTCCTCTGCCACGCGCAGGCACGCGATGCTCATGGTGAGAATGGCGGGCTGGCACACGTCGGTGCGCACCAAGTCGGCCTCGGGGCCCTCAAAGATGATCTTCGTGATGTCATAGCCTAGGGCGTCGTTGGCCTCGGCAAAGGTGGCTGCAGCCGTGGGGTGCGCCTCGCACAGGTCGCGCCCCATTCCCACCTGCTGGGCACCCTGACCTGGAAAGAGCAGGGCGATCACGCCCGTGGCTCCCAGCGCACCAGCGCCGCGCCCCAGGTGAGCCCCGCACCGAAGCCCACCATCAGCAGCAGGTCACCCGGCGACACATTTCCCCGCTCCACGGCCTCGGCCAGAGCGATGGGGATCGACGCCGACGAGGTGTTGCCGAAGCGATCGATGTTGATGACCACCTTGTCCGGCGGAATCTCCAGCTTCTCGGCCGCATGCTGAAGAATGCGCTTATTGGCCTGATGCGCCACCAAGTAGTCGACATCGTCGGTGGTGAGTCCGGCCTCCTGCAAGAGGCGCGTGGCCGAGTCGACCATGATCCGGGTGGCAAACCGAAATACTTCGCGCCCTGCCATCTGAATACACAGATCGGCGGGCTCGACACCCTTCGACCGCGCGGGACGGCGCGACCCGCCGGCGGGGATGCACAGAATGTCCTTGCCCGAGCCGTCGGCGCCCAGTTCAAACCCGATTACCCCGGTCCCGGACTCGCCCTCGTCGTCCGCCTCAATCAGGGCGGCACCCGCACCATCGGCAAAGAGCACGCACGTACTGCGGTCGTTCAAGTCCACGATGCGGGACAGCGTTTCGGCACCAATTACCATCACCTTGCGGGCGAGACCCGACTCCACCATCCCGGTGGCGTACGCAAGCCCGTATACAAACCCGCTGCATACGGCGTTGATGTCGAGCGCGGCGGCCGATGTGGCGCCCATCTGATCCGCCACCAGCGTGGCGGTGGGCGGAAAGATGTGGTCGGGCGTGGTGGTCGCGATGATCAGCAGGTCGATGTCGGCGGCGCTCGTACGCGTGCAGCGGAGCAATGCCTGGGCCGCTGCCAACGCCAGATCGGACGTCGCCTGATCGTCTGCCGCGATGTGGCGCTCAGAAATTCCGGTGCGCTCGCGAATCCACTCGTCAGTGGTGTCGACCATCTTTTCAAGCTCGGCGTTTGTGAGCACCCGCTCTGGCACATACGACGCAACGCCGGTGAGGCGGGCACGGGGACGAGTGCGTCCCGTCACTGCCAGCACGCTCAGACCGCCCCGTCGCGGTCGACGATCGCGAACTTGAGGATGGCCTGGCATGCGAGCTCGCCGTTGACCCGGGCTTCTGCCTCAGCCTGCCCGATCGGACCGCGCTGACGCGTGACGTGTGTGGACATCTCGAGGGTCTCGCCCGGGCGTACGGGTCGGCGGAACTTCACCTTGTCAATCCCGGCGAAAAGCGCCAATTTGTCGCGGTTTTCGGGCAGCGCCAGTGCCGCCAATGCACCGGTCTGCGCAAGGGCCTCCACGATGATGACCCCGGGCAGGATGGGCTCCCCCGGGAAGTGGCCCACGAGAAATGGGGTGTCGGGGGCCAGCGTCCACCGGGTGCGTGCCAACTCGCCCGGCACTAGTTCCACGATCTCGTCTACGAATAGGAACGGCGCTCGGTGCGGGAGGATCTCACTGGGTTCGGGAAGGCTGCTCACGATCCGGGAAGGGTACCCGTTTCGATGTTCGGTGGCTCCCGTATCGCAGCCCCCCGGCCAGAGTCGCGCGGGTGGGCGCGGCGCTTGGACCGTATCCTCTGCCGTGTGAACTCCAACGTCCCCGCCCACGGCGCCGTATCGCCACCCGGCACCCACCCCTCCTCCTGCCCGCTGTGCGGGCTGGAGGGAGGCCGCGAAATCCTGACTGGCACCGACCACCGGCGAGGTACGCCGGGCGACTTCAGGGTCATCGAATGCCCGTCGTGCCGCCTCGCGCGTACCGATCCGTGGCCCGACGACCCCGGTGCCTGGTATCCCGACGAGTACCCGCAGCACGGAGGCAGCGAGTCGCTCACCGCCAGAGCATCACGCGGTGCGCTTGAGCGGGCGTCGCGACCCGGTGCGGGGCGCCTTGGACGACTCCTCGGTCGGGCCGTTCCCGAAGCCGACACCGGTGGTCCGCTTCGGCCGGCGTCGCGAATTCTTGACGTTGGTGCCGGCACCGGTGGAGCGGTGGCGGCATTCAGGGCAGCGGGGCACGACGCCTGGGGCGTGGAGCCGTCGCTGCGTGCCGTGCTGGTGGCCGAGGCGCGCGGCACCACTGGCGTGGTTCCCGGGGCGCTCGACGATGCGCTGGAGAATGGCCTCATCCCCTCCGGCGACTACGGCCTCATCCGCATGAGCCAGGTGCTCGAGCACGTGCCCGATCCGGTGGGGCTGCTACGCACACTGCGCCGCATCATCTCGCCCACCGGACGACTGGTGGTAGGCGTGCCCAATCTCAACTCCCTTGCACGGCGCATGACCGGCGGCGCGTGGGATGGCCTTGAGTTTCCCCGCCACCTCGTGCATTACACGCGCGACTCGTTGCTGTGGGTGCTCGCCCTTAGTGGGTTCGACGTCACGTCGATGCGCACCGCGCCGCTGCTCGGGGTGCTTCCGGGATCCATCGACGCCCGCACCGCGGGTGGGGGCCATCAGCGCGGCTGGAGCGATGCCTTGGTTGTGCGGGTGGCGATGTACCCGGTCGAGTGGACCTTGGGGGCCCTGAGCCAGGGCGATGGCCTGGTGGCCATCGCGGAGCCCGCCGGCAACTAGTGCGCGGCGGGCTCCGGTCCGGTACTACTCCTCGGCGTCAAACACCACGTCGTCGGCACCGTCGTCGGCATCCTCTGCGTCGTCCGGTGCGGCGAGCACCTCGGTGTCGCCTTCTGTCGCCTCAGTCACCTCGGTCACCGCGCCATCCTCGCCCTCCAGCGCGTCACCGATTGGCTCGTCCGACTCCTCAACCGGTGCGGCCGTCATGACCCGGTCGTCGTCGCTCACGTCCATCAGGCGCACACCCTCTGTGCTACGGCCCATTCGCTTGACGGCGTCAACCTCGATGCGGATGACCTGGCCGAGCTCCGACATCAGCAGCAATTGCTGGCCGCCGCGCACGATCCGTGCGGTGATGAGCTCACCCTTCTTGTCGCTCACCTTGATGGTGCGTACGCCCTTCGTTGGGCGCCCCTTGCGCGGGTACTCGGTGAGTGCCGTGCGCTTGCCATATCCGTTGCCGGTGACCACAAGCAGGTCGGCGTCGTCGTCGGCCACCGCAATGGCCAGCACCCGGTCGCCCTTGTCCAGGTTCATCGCACGCACGCCCTGCGTACCGCGTCCGGTTGCCCGCACCTGCTCCTCGGCAAAACGGGCAGCCTGGCCGCGGGCAGACACGATAAGCAGGTCGGCCTCGCCATCGGTTAACTGCACCCCCACCAGTTCATCGCCATCGGTGAGGCGGATCGCGATGATTCCCGCGTCCTTCAACACCGTGTTGTAGGCGGAGAACTCGGTCTTCTTCACCATGCCGGCCTTGGTTGCCAGCACCAGGTACTTGCCCTCGCTGTAGTCGCGCGTGTTAAACACCTGGCGGATCTCCTCATCAGGCAGGAGTGCCAGCACATTCGCGATGTGCCGGCCCCGGGCGTCGCGTGCGGCCGACGGGATCTCGTGCACCTTCTGGCGGTACACGCGGCCCTGATTCGTGAAGAACAGCAGGAAGTCGTGGGTGGACGCAATGAACAGGTGGTCAACCCTGTCCTCTTCCTTTAGTCTGGCGCCGCGCAGGCCCTTGCCGCCACGTCGCTGCGACCGGTACGTGGTGACCGGCAGACGCTTGATGTACCCGCCGGCCGTGATGGAGACGACCATTTCCTCCTCGGCGATGAGGTCCTCAAGGTCGATCTCGCCCTCTGCCGGCACGATCTCCGTGCGCCGTGCGTCGGCGTACTTGCCGCGCACCTCGCCGAGTTCGTCGCGAATCACCTGGTACACGCGGTTCTCGTCGCCCAGGATCGCGCGCAACTCGGCGATCTCGGTCTGGAGCTCGGCGTACTCGACCTCAATCTTTCCCGCCTCAAGTTGAGTGAGGCGCTGCAGCCGCAGATCAAGAATGGCCCGTGCCTGAAGCTCCGTCAGGTCGAAAGTCTTCATGAGGCCTCCGCGGGCCTCGTCAGGATCGGCGGCCCTGCGGATAAGCGCAATGACCGCGTCGATGTCCTGGAGGGCGATGAGCAAGCCCTCCAGCACGTGGGCGCGGGTCTCGGCGCGCTCAAGGCGGAAGCGCGAGCGGCGGCGGATGACGTCGCGCTGGTGGTCCAGGTAGTGGCGGATGAAGTCGTGCAGCGAAAGCGTGCGTGGCACACCCTCCACGAGTGCGATGGCATTGACACCAAACGTCGTCTGCGCCTGGGTGTGCTTGTACAGCTTGTTCAGCACCACCTTGGGCACGGCGTCGCGCCGCAGCTCGATTACCACACGAATACCGTCGCGACCGCTTTCGTCACGCAGGTCCGCGATCTCCTTCAGCACCCCGTCGTTGGCCAGATCGGCCATTTTCCGGAGCATGTCCGACTTGTTCACCTGATACGGCAGCTCGGTGAACACAATCGCGTTTCGCCCGTGCTTCAGCGGTTCGTTGTGCGCGAGCCCGCGCACAACCACGCGTCCGCGTCCAGTGCGATACGCCTCGCGTACGCCCGTCATGCCCACGATCTGACCCGCTGTGGGGAAGTCCGGAGCCCTCACGTGCTTCATCAGGCCATCGATGTCGATCTCGGGGTCGTCGAGCATCGCCAGGCAGGCGTCAATGACCTCGGCCAGGTTGTGCGGCGGACTATTGGTGGCCATTCCCACCGCGATTCCAGACGACCCATTGACCAACAGGTTGGGTACGCGGCTGGGCAGCACCGTGGGCTCGCGTCGGCGGTCGTCGTAGGTCGCGGTGGTGTCCACTGTGTTCTCGTCGATGTCGCGCAGCATCTCCGTTGCGTACTTCGAGAGACGGGCTTCGGTGTACCGCATTGCGGCAGCCGAGAACTCCTGCGAGCCAAAGTTGCCCTGACCATCAACGGTCGGGTACCGGCTGTTGAAGTCCTGGGCCAGCCGCACGAGCGCGTCGTAGATCGCCGAGTCCCCGTGCGGGTGATACTCACCCATGACGGTTCCCACGATGTTCGCGCTCTTCACGTAGCCGCGGTCCGGCTGCAGGCCGCGGTCGTGCATGGCAAACAGCACGCGGCGGTGCACGGGCTTCAGCCCGTCGAGTAAATACGGCAGCGCGCGGCCCACGATCACGCTCATCGCGAAGTCGAGATCCGACGAGCGCATTTCCTCGCCGAGCTCGCGGGGTTCAATTCGTCCGTGTCGGTCGATCGCCATAACTACACGTCTAGGTTTGCAACGGAGCGGGCATTCCGCTCGATGAACTCACGGCGCGGCTCAACCCGGTCACCCATGAGCGTTGAGAACAGCTCCTCCGCGGCAGCGGCGTCATCCATGGTCACCTGCTGCAGCACCCGTCGCTCCGGGTCCATTGTGGTCTCCCACAATTGCTCAGCATTCATCTCGCCGAGCCCCTTGAAGCGGCTGAGCTGGATTCCTTCGCGGGCCAGCTCCATCACTTGGCCGCGCAGGGCGTCGTAGGTTGGCGCCTCCCGCCGGCGGGATCCACGCTGCACCTCGAAGGGTGCCTCGCCCACCACGTCGCGCAGCCTGGCGCGTGCACCCCGGAATGATGCGAGCTCCCGGGCATCAAACAGCGCCATCGGGATGTTCACCGTGCGCGCCTCACCGGTACGCGCTTGGACCGATCGCGCACGCACCACTCGCGCGCCGTGATCTGTGCCAATTGCCGTCAGCGTCGCGCTGTCGCTGCTGGCCGCCTCCACCACCGCGACCAGCGCCCGTACGTCCGTAGGTTCTGATTCCACCAGGCCGTAGGCCTGCACGAAGTCGATGAGATCGTTGCCGTAGTTGGCCCTCAGTGCGCCCGACCATCCGTCGTGCTCGCGCAACGCCCGGCCGTACCGCTGAAAACGGGCCTTGGTGAGGTCGCTCTCCACGCCATCTGCTGTGATCAGTCGCATCTCGCCCATGTTGCGGTCGAGCAGCCACTCCTCGAGGTCGGGCTCCTTTTCGATGTACTGCTCGGTGCTGCCCTGCTTCACCTTGTAGAGCGGCGGCTGTGCGATGTACACGTAACCGGCATCCACGATCTCGGGCATCTGCCGGAACAGAAACGTGAGGATGAGCGTGCGGATGTGTGCGCCGTCCACATCGGCGTCGGTCATGATGATC
>SYFI01000024.1 GCA_005800465.1 Actinomycetota bacterium
CGGAGTCCAGAAGAAGACGATGGCAAACAGGAGCACGGCACCCAGCGAGATGTCACCCGTGATGGCAGCCCAGCCCACCAGCGGCGGCACGGCCCCGGCGGCGCCCCCGATGACGATGTTGTGGATTGTCGTGCGCTTGAGCCACAGCGTGTAGAGAAACACGTAGAGCACAACGCCAAGCAGCGACAGGCTGGCGGCGACCCACGTGGTACCGAACCCGAATACCAGCACGCTGGCGGCCACAAGCGTCAACCCGGATGCGAGCGCCCGGCCGGCCGTGATGCGGCCCGCAACAATGGGTCGACGTTCGGTACGGCCCATTACGGCATCGATATCGCGATCGACGAATTGATTGATGGTGTTCGCCCCGCCGGCAGACAGATAGCCGCCGATAACCGCCCACAGAATGAGCCAGCCGCTTGGCACTCCACGCTCGGCGGCGAACATGGCGCACACCGTGGTGACGAGGAGTAGCGAGATGATGCGCGGCTTTGTCAGGGTGATGAGGTCGCGCAAAAGCCCCGGTCGCGGTGCGCCCTCGTCGGCGGTCGTGGTCATGAAATCCCCTGCGCCGCGAAGACCACCAGCGCCAATGCGAAGACCAAGGGCAATAGCAGCCACAGGGTCTCGGTGGTCTCGGTGGCTCCGCGCTTGAGCGGTGTGCGCATACCCCACATGCTCTTGACGATCGCGAGACCGCCCGCCGCGATGAGGACGGCAGCGATCACCAGCACGGTCCAGCGCGCTCCCGATGAACTGACGACGCCATCGGTACTGGCATTGGCGGAACCAGCGGTGATCAGGAGTGCGGTAAGTCCGGCGGCGGCCAGAGAAGGCACGGACGGGCGCGGCACGTGGGCGAGGATAGTCACTTCCGGGCCGCTCGCGGCTTGCAAGTCGTCCTCTGAGCGGGCACCGTGCCGGGAATGGCTGAGCGCGGCGACATCGTGGTGCTGGGAGGAGGCCCTGCAGGCCTCGCGGCAGCGCTTGCTGCGGCACGCGACGGGGCAACCGTCACCCTCGTTGAGTCAGCCGACCACGTGGGTGGGCTGTGCCGCACGCTCACAGAAGATGGCTGCCGCTTTGATCTGGGCGGCCACATCCCATTTATCCACGATGCCGCCCGCGTCGCATGGGCCGAGCACCTGATGGATTCGCCCATGCGATGGATCGACCGACCCGTGGCCCGGGTGCACCACGGGCGTGTGGTGCCCGGGCGCTACATCGACCAGATACCGGAGGCGCTCTCCGATCTCGTGGCTGACGATGGCACTGCAGCCGGCGAGCTGGGGTCGCACATCGGCGCGGGCTTCCGCGATCACGTCGTGCGGCCGTACATGGAGAAAGTGGACGGCTGGCGGCTTGAGGTCATCTCGGCCGATCGCTCGCGCAAGCTGCGCGATGAGCAGCAGGCGCCGGAGGGCTTCTGGTACCCGGCGGGTGGCATCGGCGCGTTGATGGATGCCATGGCCGACGGCATCGCCCGTCACGGGGGCGAGGTGCGCCTGAGTACCCCGGTCACCGCCCTCACGCACGAGGACGGCCGCGTGACCGGCGTGCAGGTGGGAGGCGCCCGTCCCGGCACCCTCACCGCCCCCACCGTGATCTGCGCTATCAACCCCATCGCCGTGGTGGATGCCGCCAGCCCCCCGGCACCGGATGGCCTCCTGGTGCCCATCACGATGCGCGCCGTCACGCTCGTATACCTGACGGCCGATCGTGAACAGCTCACCGACGAGGCGTGGATTCAGGTTGCCGACCGCCGCGTGCCATTCAGCCGCATCGCCGAGTTCCGCCACTGGGATCCGGGCCTTGTGCCCGACGGTCGTACGGTGCTGTGCGCCGAGATCTACGGCGAGGCCACCAACGACGACCCGTGGTGGCCACTCGACGACGAGGCGCTGGCGCACGCCGTGCGCGAGTCGCTTGTCGACCCTCTGGGATGGACCGATGATGCATCCGATTTCCGAATGTTGAAGGTCATCCGCATGCCACGGGCATACCCGCTGGTGGAGGCCCATCGGGTGGACGAAGTCACCCGGACCCCACGGTGGCTGATGTCGCTCAAGGGCATCGAACTGGCACGGGGCGGCACGGTGATGACCGCCATCGCAGCCGGCGAGGCAGCGGCGGCGGGCGTGGCAGCGAGGACGGCATGACCACCATCGCCCGCGATGTCGCAGCACAGTTTGCATCCATCGTGGGTCGCAACCACGTGCTGGCAGGCGACCTCGCCACCATGCTCTACGCCCGCGATGGATCAATTCAGGACGATGGTGACTGCGGCCTCGTGGTGCTGCCTGCCAACACTGAGGAGGTGGCCGGCTGCATGCGCGTGGCATTAGCCGCTGGACTCGACGTGGTGCCGCGCGGGTCGGGCACAGGGCTCACCGGGGGCGCAGTGCCGCTAGCCGGCTCGCTGGTGATTTCGCTCTCACGCATGAACCGCATCGCCGAAGTGGACGTACCCAATTCGTGCGCGTGGGTGGAGCCCGGAGTGCTCAACCTCGATATCAGTACCGCAGTCGCCCACCTCGGGCTGTTCTACGCACCCGACCCGTCAAGTCAGCAGGCGTGCTCGATCGGCGGCAATGTGGGCACCAACGCGGGGGGCCCGCACTGCCTTGCGTATGGGGTCACCAACCAGCACGTACTGGGTATGGGGATAGTGATGGCCGACGGCGAGGTGGTCACGCTCGGCGGGCCGGCGCCTGACCCTCCCGGGTACGACCTTCGCGGAGTGGTGGTGGGCAGTGAAGGCATGATGGGCGTGGTCACGCGGATCTGCGTGCGCCTCACCCCTGAGCCGCCGGCTATTCGCACCATGCTGCTCGACTTTCCCACCATCTCCGACGCCGCCGCAGTGGTTGAACAGGTAATCGCCGCCGGCGTGATCCCGGCCTCGCTCGAGATGATGGACCGCAACATGCTTCGCACCATCGAGCCATTCGTGCACGCAGACCTGCCGGTTGACGCGGCCGCCGCATTGCTGGTGGAGGTGGACGGCACACCGGCCGATGTGGAGGCCGGTACCGATGCCGTGCAGCGGGTGGCTGCCGCCAACAATGTGGGCCACGTGCGCGTGGCGAAGGACGAAGACGAACGGGCGCTCTTGTGGAAGGCCCGCAAGAGCGCGTTCGGCGCCTGTGCCCGGGTCAAGCCCAACTACTTCCTTCACGACTGCGTGGTTCCGCGATCGCGCCTGGTGGAGGTGATGGAGGCCATCATCGAGATCACCGATCGCGAGAACCTCATCTGCCTCAATGTGTTCCACGCGGGCGATGGCAATCTGCACCCCATCATCGCCTTCGACCGCCGCGACGCCGACGAGGTGGAGCGTGTCAAGCGGGCGGGCGACGCGATCATCCACAAGTGCGTGGGGGTGGGAGGCACCCTGTCGGGCGAGCACGGCATCGGGCTGGAGAAGCGCGACTACATGCCGCTGGTGTTCACCGAGGGAGACTTGGAGGCCCAGGCCTGTATGCGCCGGGCGTTTGATCCCGACGAGCGGCTCAACCCGCACAAGGTGCTGCCCCTCGGCGCCCGGTGTGGCGAAGCAATGCTCGGTGGTCGCGAGCCACCGGAGGGCACATGGATCTGACCCCGACGACCCGCGAGGAACTGGCCGAGGCACTTGCGGTGGCGAGTGACGACGGGCGCACCGTGGCCGTGCGTGGTGGCGGCACCGAATCACGGCGCGGGCGCCCCTGTGCGGTGGACGACTCTGTGTGCACCCTCGCACTCAACCGGGTGGTGGACTACGCACCCGCCGACATGATCATCACGGTCGAAGGCGGGGCCCTTGCCACCGACGTGGCAGCGCTCATCGGTGCGAAGGGCCAGCGCTGGGCATCGGCCGACGTCCGCCCCGGTGCCACCGTTGGCGGGATCCTGTCGGCTGCACGCACCGGCAAACGGCGGCTTCGTCAGGGCGCCGTGCGCGACTCCCTCATGGAGGTGGTGGTGGCCACGGGTGATGGGCGCCTAGTGGTGGGCGGCGGACGCACCGTCAAGATGGTGACCGGCTTCGACCTGCCCCGGCTCATGGTGGGGTCACTCGGCACACTGGGTGTAATCGTGCAGGCCACCCTCAAGTTGTGGCCCGACCCCATGGCGTCATCGTGGTTTACCGCCGAGGGCGACACCACCGACATGCTGGCCCTGGCCAACGACGCTCTGGCGGCGTACCACCGCCCCGCCGCGGTGATCGTGCGCCCCGGGGCAATGGATGCATGCATTGAGGGTGCGCCCGAGGACGTCGTGGCCCCCGATGGCGCGCGGGTCTCGGTGGAGCCTGTAAACCCCGAGGGCACCGGGCTGGTTGAGATGGGCGTGCCCCCGGCGGCGCTGGCGGCGATCGTGCGGCGCCTCGACCAGGCAGGCGAGGTGTTTGAGGCGTGGATGGGAACGGGCATCTGCCGTGTGGCGGTGGCCGACGCCCGCGAGGTGGCGTCGGTACGTGCACTGGCCATTGAATTCGGGGGCCACGCCCAGATACTGGACGGTCCCGATGACCTCCGGGCCGACCCGTTCGGCCCCGTTCCCCCTGGAGCAGAGGTGATGCGCCGCATGCGTGCGGCCTTTGATCCCGCCGGCATCCTCAATCCGGGACTCTTTGCCGCGGAGGTCACCGCATGAGCA
>SYFI01000025.1 GCA_005800465.1 Actinomycetota bacterium
GCGGCGGGGGCGGCGGCGCGCAGGACTTCGGATCGTTTCAGGACATCTTCGGCGCCTTCTTCGGCGGCGACCCATTCGGTGGCGGTGCTGCGGGTGCACAGGCCGGTGACGACATTCTGGTGGGCACGTCGGTGTCATTTGTCGAATCGGCCACCGGCGTGGAGCAGGAGGTGTCAGTGGAGCGCGTGCAGGAGTGCGCGGTGTGCAACGGGGCAGGCGCGAAGCCTGGCAGTAACCCCACCACCTGCACCACCTGTGAGGGCAATGGACAGGTGCGCCAGATACTGAACGGACCCCTCGGCCAGTTCGCCCGCGCGCGTGCCTGCCCGGCGTGCAGCGGATCGGGCCTGCATATCACCGACCCCTGCGGCGATTGCCGCGGCCGCGGGCGCGTGCGTGCGCGGTCCAAGGTGTCGGTGCGCATTCCTGCGGGTATTGCCGCCGGTCAGCGCATTCGCATGTCGGGGCGTGGCGGCGCGGGCGAGCGGGGGGCGCCAGCGGGCGACCTGTACGTCGAGGTGAAGGTGATGTCTGACGACCGCTTTATCCGCGACGATCTCGACATCATCTGCGAGGCGCACATCAGCGCCACCGATGCCATGGTGGGCACCACGGTGACCGTGCCGACCATCGAAGGCGAGCGCGAGGTGGATCTGCGCGCGGGCGTGCAGCCCGGCGAGCAGATCCGGTTGAAGGACAAGGGATTTCCGCAGGTGCAGGGGCGGGGGCATGGCGATCAGGTGGTCGTCGTGGACGTACGCATTCCGCGCATCACATCCGACGAGGGCCGGGAGGCGCTTCGCCCGCTGGCCGAGCACCTTGCCGAGTCGGGTGACGATGGCGACGACGAGGGGTTCTTCGGCCGCCTCCGGCATGCCTTCCGCTGATCGTCTGGTGCGGCTGACGGCCCGGGTGGCCGAAGCCGACACGGACCTGGCCATCGCCGAGGGCTGCGCGCTCACGGGCGGTGGATGCCGCCAGGGCGAGCCGATTGATGGCGTCGTGGTGCTCGACATGTGGGGTCCCGGGGTCACCAATCCTGGGGCTGATGCCCTGCGCGCGGCGCTGGCCCACGCCGGCATTACCGCCGAGGTGCATGAGCAGGTGGAGTCGGATGCCTGGCGCAGTGCGCTGCGCGACTTTCACCAACCGGTGGTGGCAGGGCGTATTCGGGTGCGCCCGCCATGGGTGCCTGCGGCGCCGGGCATGCTGGATGTCGTGATCGACCCCGGAATGGCCTTTGGCACCGGACAACACCCCACCACGCGCACGACCCTCGAGCTGCTTGCCGAAGTGCCACCGGGCGCGGCCCTTGATGCCGGCTGTGGCACCGGCGTGCTGTCCATCGCCGCCGCCCGGCTGGGGTGTGGTCCGATCGTCGCGATTGACCATGACTCTCACGCCGTTCGGGCCGCTCGTGCCGGAGCGCGGGCGAACATGGTGCATCTCGTGGTGCACGAGATGCGCATCGGCACTGATCCGCTGCCGTACGCGCCCATCGTGCTCGCAAACCTCACGCTCGAGGTGCTGCGCATTCTCGCCGGATCTCTCGCGGGGCAGGCCCCGGATCATCTCGTGGCGAGTGGCCTGCGTGTATACGAGGTGGACGAGGCCGTGGCGGCGTTCGCTCCTCTGGGCCTGCGGGAGGTACGGAGGCTCGAGGAGGATGGATGGGCCTCGGTGAGGATGCGCCGGTGAGGCACATCTTCCGGTATCTGGTTGACGGGGATCCGGCAGAAGGCGACCTCATCAGTCTGTGTGACGACGATTCGCACCATCTGTCGCGCGTGGTGCGCCGGCAGGTGGGCGACCCGGTCGAGGTGATTGCCCCTGCCGGTGATCTGTGGCCGTGCGAGGTGGTTACCGTCGGTCACCCGGCCACCGTGCGTGTCGTCGGCCCTGCCCTGCCGGCTCCGGCGGCGTGTGACGTGACTCTCTGGGTTGGTCTGACCGAGCCTGGCCGGCTTGATCTGGTGGCCGAGAAGGCGGCCGAGTTGGGTGTGAGGCGCCTCGGTGTGGTGGTGACCGCGCGCGCAAAGCGCGTACCGGACGCCGACGCATGGGATCGCCGCGCCGCGCGCATGCAGCGCCTCGCCGTTTCGGCAGCGCGACAGTCGGGCCGCGGGGTGCGCCCCATTCAAATGGGATTGGTACCGTGGGCGCACGTGATCGAGACCACACCTTCGGGCCAGGGGATCATCCTTGACCCTCGCGCAGGCACATCGCTTGACGATGCGCTTGGCACCCGCGCCGTCGGGGACGCAGTGACCCTGCTGGTGGGGCCGGACACGGGGTTCTCTGACGGCGAGGCCGATGAGGCCGTCGCGGGTGGATTCACCTCCGTGCAGATGGGTGCCGGTGTGCTGCGCGCCGAGACCGCTGCGATCACCGCCGCCGCACTGACTCTGGGTGCGCTCGGCGGGCTCGGGTGATCCGACGGAGGAGTGGACATGCCGGATGATTGCCTGTTCTGCCGCATCGTGGCCGGGGAGATCCCTGCCGAGGTCGTGCGTCGCAGCGATGGCCTGCTGGCGTTTCGGGACATCTCGCCAAAGGCCCCAGTACACGTGCTGGTGATCCCCGAGCGCCACGTGCAGTCGCTTGCGGGGGTCACGGGGCTCACGGAGGCCGAGCGATCGGACATGCTCGCGTTTATCGCGGATGTGGCAACGCAGGAGGGGCTTGACGAGTCGGGCTATCGCGTCACCACCAACCATGGCCCGGACGGCCAACAGAGCGTTTTTCACCTGCACTGGCATGTGCTGGGCGGTACCCAACTCTCGGACTCAATGTGAAAGGAGCAGGATGACCGAACGCGCTATCGAGGTGGCCGACCGTGTGGCAGTTGAACTGGCTGGCGAGCACGACGCCGTGCTGCGCGCGCTCGAGGAACGCCTGCGGCTCGACATCAACCTGCGGGGCAACCGTGTGGTGCTCACCGGGGAGGACGTGCGCGTGGAGCGCGGCGTCGCGGTGATTGACGAACTGGCCCGCCTTGTGGATTCGGGCCGCACTCTGGCCCCCACCATGATCGAGGCCGTGGCCGCCTCCATCGAGCAGTCCGGGCGGCCCGATGCCCTGCTGGGCGACGTGGTGTGGCGGCACCGTCAGCGCAGCATCACGCCCACCACGGCGGGCCAGCAGGAAGAC
>SYFI01000026.1 GCA_005800465.1 Actinomycetota bacterium
CCAGGCCCTGGTTGCGGTAGTTCTTCGCAATGGAGACCACGAGGCGGAGGTTGCTCTCCACCATCTTCTGCTTGGCCCGAAGATCGCCCATCTCGATGAGCTTGGCGAGCTCAACTTCCTGCTTGGCATTGAGCAGCGGGATGCGACCGATGTCGCGCAGGAAGAGCTGCAGGAGGTCGGTCGTTGACTCGGCCTTGGCGGCAACCCGGCGCGGTCGCTCGGCTTCTTCTGCCAGCTGGGCGCGGCGCTCCTGAGCCTCGGGCTCCTCGAGCAACTCGATGCCGAGCTCGTCAATGTATGCGTACAGACCCTCGGCGTCTTCCTGCACCAGGTCGATGCCCTCAAGCGCAGCCGCGACCTCCTCAATTCCGAGGAAGCCCTGCTCCTGCCCCCGGGCGAGGATTACCTGCATCTCCTCGTTAGCCACGATCTCCTTGAGCGTCATTCTCGTCCCGTCTCCCCTCGGCCCGCATGTCACGGGCCCATCGTCCCGACGTCCCACGTGATCGCGTGGTCGCCGATGTGCATACTGCCGTTGCCGATTGGTGCTCACCCCGACTTGGAGACGGGGGATCCAACGCTGTCCGGTTGATCCCGGGCCCATAACTGATCGGCACTGTTTCAACCGCCCCTTATGGACCGGTTAAAGCGTTCGTGAGTTACTGTAAACATCCTGCTCGCCAAAGTCAGTGGACAACTGACATTGTTTACCGGATCGTGGCCTGTCAGCCGTTTCCGGAAGTTTTCTCCGCCTTTGCGATTCCGGCCAGCAACGTCGCAGCTGTGCGGCCGAGCGGCGTGGTGGCGCCAATCTTCACGACACGGCGCCAAGCGGCAATTGCCCCGGCCCCATCGCGCAGGTAGGCATCCACCCAGCCGCGGTTGAACCACACAAGCTGACTCCCCGGGTTGCTGGCGGCAAGGCCGGCGAGCGCCACTCCAGCCTTCTTCAGGCCAGCATCACTGCGTGCCCCAGCGACCAGCGCGAGCCCGATCTGTGCCTCAAGCGACTCCGGCTCTACTGCCAGCGCTCGTCGAAATGCCTGCTCTGCAGCGTCTGGGTTTCCCGCCCGCTGTTGGGCGGCGCCCAACTTCACCTGCATGGCGGCGTCCCCGGCCCCGGCGGTGGCCGCGTACTGGGCGGCCTGCTGATCGGGGACGAGCTTGGCAATGGGAGCGGGCGCGGGCTCCTCAAGCACCAGCGCGAGCGGCGGCAGCGACGACGGGCCGCCGGTCAGTTCCTGCCCCGGCGCTGCGACTACGCCGGCCACGATGGGCTGGGCTTTGTCAATTGCAGTGCCGTCGCCCGTATCGCCGCCGAGCGCGGCACCGAAGCTGATGACAATGGCGGCGAGCGCGAGTCCCACCACCAGCACCGCTACCAGAGCTGCGGGGCGCACACGGCGATTGGGTTCGGATGCAGGGTTGGTCGTCGTCACGGCTTCGGAGTGTGTCAGCCCGAGGTGCCCGGCATGGGGAGGAGCGTCATGAGGGCATCGCGAATGGGTGCCATCGGCGTCTGTGCGGCGCCCTCGCCAATCCATCCGGCATGGGTGCGGCTTACGATGGCTGTGGCCACCGACGGGGCCTCATCCATATCAAGGCACAGGCGGGCATCAATGCCCACCAATTCCAGCAGCCCCTGGTCACCCACCCACGGTGCGGCATCCACCGGGGATGCGCCCTCAACGAATTCGGCGTGGTCGGGGATGGGTGCCGGGGCCGTAAACCATGCGCCCGGAAGACCGGACAGCATCACACCGATGTCGGTGCCGTTGCTGGTGATGGCCGCCACCAGGCTGGATCGCGGAACGCCGAGGGTGGACTGCAGCGCCCCGTGCGCGCCGGCGGCCATCACCGGCAGCGCGAAACGGTCGTTGCCCGACACGAGCGCCGTAATTGGTGGGATGGCATCGAGCGCCCGGGTTGCGAGCCCGTCAAGGAGCGCCCGCATGAGCAGCATGGTGGCGGCGCGATGCTCCACCACGCCGTCGTCACCCATGGCCTCGGCCTCATCGGCAAGCGCCGCAAGATCGATCGGGCCCGTTACCCCGAGCGCGGCGGCGATACCCGGTGCCACCCGGTCGGCCATCAGGCGCTGTCGCCGGATGGCTGCCACTGAGTGGTTGCCGCTCCACAGGGCGTCGGTAGGGGGGTCCATGAACGGAGCCCAGGCATCGATGCCCGTTCCCTCATCGGTGACAGTCCATGCGGCCATCGACGGTGAGAGCACCGCGCACATGGGAATGGCCACACCAAATGCGTGGGCTGGCGAGAGCGCGATGGCACCCCGCTCCAGGATCGCCATGGCCTCGTCGGCGTCGGGTGCCCAACCCTCCAGCAACACCGCGGCGATGAGCGCGCGGCGAAGGGGTGGCCCCACGCGCTCCCACTCCACCGGCGGCCCGGGATGCAAGATGGTCCGGTCCTCAAGTCCCGGCACCAATTCGCCAGCCAGCCCGGCGCCCACGAGATGCGGGCGGGCGGCGTCGAGGCGGCCAAGCGCCTCGCGGTTGGCGTCTTCCATCTCATCATCTGCATATGCCCGTGTGAGCAGGGAGACGATGCCCAGATCGCCGCGTGCCGGCGGGTCCCAGTCCACGGTGAGCGGTTCAAACCCCTGGGCGCGGAGCGCGGCGTCCTCGCGGGGCGCCCCGATGGTGGCGATGGCGAGCGCGGGCATGTGCTGATCGTAGGCGCCGCCCCGGAGGTCGCCGCGGCCGGGCTAGATCCGGAGGAAGAACACGATGGTCATAGCGAGCCCGAGGGTGATGATCCCCCAGCGGAACGGGCGCTCGGGGATGTGCTGCACGCTCTTCCCGCCAGCCCAGCCTCCACCCCATGCACCCACGCCCATCAGTACGCCCGCTGCCCAGTACACATGGCCGCTGAATGCAAAGAGCAGTGCCGCCGCGCCATTTGCCGCAAGCGACATGAGCAACTTCAGGGCATTCAGCCGGTTGAGAGTGTCGCTCAGCAGAAGGTTGAGGATGGCGATGGTGACGATGCCGAGGCCAGCCCCGAAGTAGCCACCGTACACGGTGGCGGCAAAGATTGGGATGAGGATGATTGCGGTACGCGCCTCGCCGCTCACACCACGCGCACTTGCGGTGAGCCTGCGCAGTGGTCCCTGAAATGCCAAGAGGGCCGTGGCGAAAAGGATGAGCCAGGGCACCAGGATGGTGAACAGATACTCGCCACTCACCAGCAGCAGCACCCCACCCGTGATGCCTCCGCAGATAGCGGTGATGGCAAGCGTGCGCGCGAGGTCACGCCGGCCTCCGAAGTCATCGCGCTGCGCAAGCACTCCACCTGCATACCCCGGGGACAGCGCAACGGCGTTGGTGATGTTGGCATCGAGCGACGGGATGCCGATGGCCGTGAGCACCGGGAAGGTCACAAGCGTGCCGCCGCCGGCAACCGAATTGACGAATCCCCCGCCGATACCGCCGAGGAATGCGAAGAGGAGGGCGAGGGAGCCGAGGTCATGCATGCGGCGGCAACTATCGCACGCGCATCGCCCGCGCGTCCGGGCGCTTTACATTCCGGGCCAGCGGGGCCGCCGAGTGGTTGCACGCAATCGAATACGGATCGGGGTCACAACGTTGGCGTGCAGGGAGGGCGGCGTGCGCGGCGAAACGGCGGGCATGACGACTCCGCGATCACTCATCCTTTCCGACGCCGCCGAGGTGTGTGGCACCACCAAGAAGGCGCTCGAGCGACGCGCCGAGCGCGGCACGCTGACCGTGGGCCGTCGGGGTGGGGTACGTGTTGTGGATGTGGCCGAGCTGCTGCGCGTGGGCCTGCTGGCATCCGATGCGCAGGTATCGGTGCCGCGTCCATCCGGCCCGATGGACCGTCCTCTCGCGGTGCTGGCCCGGCGCGTGGCTGAGGCCGACGACGATCTGACCGATCTCCGTGCCACGCTCGTTTCAACCGAGGCCGCGCTCAGGCGTGCCCGCGATGAGGCCCGGGTGCTCCGCACGCGTCTCGCCGTCCTCGCCACCGGTACCCAGCCCGACATGGTGGCCGAGACCGCCTGACGGCCACCGGTGACGCCGCCGTCCCCGCTGCCCGGTAGCGTGGGGACGCCGTGAGTGACGTCATCCAGTTCCCAGAGCACGACCCCACCGACACGCCCATCGAGACGTTGGTCGTTGCTGCACCGGCCGGCGACGCCACCGCCGGTCTGGTGGTCATCGGTGTGCCAAGCGGGTATGCCGCGCTCGAGGCCCATCGGGCCATTGGGGCAGGTGCCGATGTGATGCTGGTGAGCGACGGCGTATCGATTGACGACGAGGTGGTGCTGAAGCGCCGGGCGCACGACGCAGGCCACCTCCTCATGGGCCCCGGGTGTGAGACCGCCATCATCGGTGGCATCGGCATCGGATTTGCCAACGCAGTGAGTGCCGGCCGGGTGGGGGTCATCGCCACATCGGGCACGTCTGCACAGGAGGCCACGGTGCTGCTCGACCGGTTCGGCGTGGGTGTGAGCACCTGCCTCGTCACCGGCTGCCGCGACCTCACCGACAAGGTGGGCGCCGCGACGGCACTCGACTCGCTGGCGCGCCTGGCCACCGATACTGCCACCGAGGTCATTCTGCTGGTGGCTGATGCCTGGTCGCCCGAGGTTGCGCGCCGTCTGCTTCCCGCTCTGGCAGCCACCGGCAAGCCTGGGTCGGTGTGCCTGATGGGGGCCGACGGCGTGGCATCTCCTGACGGGGTGGAGGTGCATCCGGCAATTGATGGCGCTGCGCTCGGTGCTGCGCGCCTCGCCGGTGCCCGCCCGGTCATCCCTGCCACCGAGCCCACGGGATGGGTGAGCGCCGGGCATGTACGGGGCATCTTTTCGGGGAGCGGGCTGTGTGCTGAGGCATCAGCCATTCTCGCGGGGAGGCTTGGCCGGGTGGTGAGCAACGCACCCGCTGGCGACGCCGTGCCACTCGAGGGCGACGAGGTGGTGCGCGGACATGCGTGTCTCGACGTGGCCACGGCTGCGCGCGAGCACGGTGCACCGCATCCCATTGAGGATCCTGAGCACAGGGCACGCTTGCTCGTCGACACCGTGGCCGACCAGACGGTGGCCGTTGTGCTGCTTGACGTCGTTCTGGGGTACGCCGCGCATCCCGACCCGGTGGGTGCGCTCGCACCCGCACTCTCGCGGGCGCTACAGGCACGGCCGTCGTTGCAGGTGGTGGCCCACGTGGTGGGTACCGAGGCCGACCCCCAGGTGCTGTCGGACCAAGAGGCCAAGTTGGAGGCACTCGGCGTACGGCTGGCGCCGACCAGCGGGCAGGCGGCCCGGCTCGCGGCTGCGCTTGTGCGACCGGGGCGGTGAGGGTCCGGCTCGTCACCTACTCCGCAATGCCGCGGGGGGGTGCAATGCATGCGCGGTGCCTGGTGGAGTCACTCGCGGCGCGTGGACACGAGGTTGAGATCTGGGCGCTCACGCTCGAAGGGGCCGGCATCGCCGTCGCTCCGTCGGTGCCCATTCATCGGGTGGCGGTCGCGTGGGTTCCGGGCGAAGCGCCCGCAGCGCGCGTGGAACGCTGCTCCGCCGTGCTCGCGGCAGCATTGCGGGGTGCACCGGCAGTGGACATCAACCACGCGCAGGACATGCTGGCGGCCCGGGCGCTGCTCGCCCTACGGGCCGAGGGCGAGATCCCTCACGTGGTCAGCACGGTGCACCACACCGAGGTGTTTGAGGATCGCTTCCTCGAAGAGTGCCAGCGGGCATCGATTCAGGATGTTGATCGCTCCATTGCGGTGTCGGCGTTCTGGGCCGATCGGCTGGCGCACGAGTTCGGGGTAGAGGCTCCGGTTGTGCCCAACGGGGTAGATGCTGCCCGGTTCGCATCTCCCGGTCTTGATCGGGCCGCAGCCGGGGCACGCATGGGGTGGGGCGATCGCCCGGTGGTGCTCGCCGTGGGCGGGGTGCAGCCGCGAAAGGGCAGCCGCGGGCTGTTAGAGGCCTACGCGCGGTCTCGGGCACGGTTGCCGGAGGGCGCGTTGCTGGTGATCGCCGGGGGCGATGGCATCTATGCATCCGATGCGCATGAGGTTGCCTGGCGGAATGACGCCTCCCGCCTCGGGCTTGTGGTTCATGAGGGCCCTGATGCTCCGCCCGGGGCGCATGTGGCACGTATTGGCGTGGTGGCAGACGACGACATGCCGGTGCTCTACCGGGCATCAGACGTGTTGGCGTTTCCGTCCACGCGGGAGGGCTTTGGGCTGGTGCTGCTTGAGGCCGCAGCCGCCGGACTTCCGGTGGTCGTGAGCGACCTGCCTGTGTTCTCGGAGTTCATGGAGGACGGCGTGGACTGCCTGATGGTGCCGGTTGGTGATCCAGCAGACCTCGCCAATGTGCTGGCCCGCGTGATGAAAGACCCGGTCCTGCGCGATGGTCTGGTGGCCCGTGCGCACGAGACCGCCGCCAGGTATTCCTGGGATGAGACCGCCGCGCGTAACGAAGCGGTCTACGCGGCATTCCTCGCAGGGGGCTGAGATGGCGTCCCGTCACGGCGGCCTCGAGGTGGAGGGCATATTCTCGGTGGTGGCGTCGCGTGCCTGGCCGGGGTCGGCCATTGCAGTGTCACCCGACGGTGAATGGGTTGCCGTCGCCCTCCCAGGGCGCGTTGTGGTGGCACGCCTGCCCGATCTTTCGGATGAGCGCGAGATCCTTGTTGCCGACGTGCGGTCACTGGTTGCCGTCGATGCCACCCGGCTTGCACTCGCCCCGCATCGCGGGGTGCTCGTGATTGATGACCCCGCCGGATCACCGCACGTGGGCGTGCGTGCCCGCGGTGCGGGGCGGGTGCACCTGAACAGTTCCGGTGATGGTGCACTGGTGGCAGTGGGTAACCGTGCGGCACTCCCCCGGTCCACTGTGGTCACCCGCGTTGATGGCGGGCGCACGCGTGGCTGGACTGCGGGCATCGTGGGCGCCACCGCGGCTGCGTGGCTCGATCACGGTGACCTCGCGGTGGCTGCGGGACTCGACTTGGTGCTGGTGCGCGGCGGTGAAGAGGAGGCCCGCGCCCGGGGCCCGCTGGGCGAACCCATCACCGCCGTCGTGACCGTGCCGGGCGGGGTGGCCATCGCTGGAGCGGGCCCCCGGGTGGTGCTGCATTTCACCGGCGCGCGGGCCGAGCGCCCCGCAATCGATGTGCCCCCGGGCGGCGGGCGCTCTTTGCAGGTGGGCGACGGGCTGCTGGTGACCGGAACGCGCTCGCTTGGGGAGCGCGTGGTGGTGCACGACCTGACATCGGGCGATCAGGTCGCCGCCACCCGGGGGGTGGCCACGGCTGCGGCAGCCGGTGGCGTCGTGGTGGGCACCGGACGCGAGGGGACCGTGGTGCTGGCGCGCTGAGGAAGGAGGCCGGGGATGGATAGCCAAATTGCGTCAAGTGCATCCCCATAGTCCGTGACGAGGAGGTGGCCCAGTAATGAAGATCAACTCTCGTTTCCATCGTCCCAGTGCCGCGATGGTGGTGGCATCCACCGCGCTCGCCGTGGCACTCGCCGGTGGTGGTGCGTACGCCGCAACGCAGATCAGTGGTAATGACCTGGTCAACAAGTCGGTCAAGAATGTGAAGATCGCAAACAACGCGATCAACAACCGCACTCTTGCAAGCAACAGCGTGTTGAAGACCACGCTTGCACCGGGTGCCATCACCACGTACTTGCGCTACCAGCAGGTGACCGTGCCCATCGGCACCAGCGGATCGGCATTTCCCAAGTGCGATAGCGGTGACGACGTGACCGGCGGTGGGTTTGGCGGCGTGCCGGATGCCACCTACACGGGCTACAACGCCACGGTGCTCTACAGCCGTCCGGCGCTGGCCAATGGACAGGCCCCCACCATCTCGAATCAGGTACCGGTTGGGTGGAACGCCTCGCTTGAGAACAGCTCCACAAACTCAGCGAACTTCATTGTGTACGTGGTCTGCCTCGACGCCTAGTCGTTGCTCTCTCACGTGATGTGACCGGGGGCCCCGCCTGATGGCGGGGCCCCTCGCGTTTTCAGGTGGTCCCGAGGGCCCTTGTGATGTGCGCGATGCCCGCCACCTCGACCGGATCGGACTCAAGCGCCGGCACCGTCACCACGTGCGGGTGGTGCAATGCGATGGTGAGGGCGTCCACCTCGTGGCGGTCGGCCCGGGCACGAGCCCGGGCGGCATCGAGCACTGTTGTGGCACGCCGGGCGAGACCGGCGGGATCTGAGGCCCCGGCGCTTCGCAGCAACTCTTCGAGCCCGTCGGGGGCGTCATCGGCTCCGCCCGGTACCGGGTGCACACGGTTCACTACCAGCGCACCCAGGGGGTAGCGATCGGTGGTGAGGCGGTCCCACAGCGCATGTGCCTCGGCGGATGGCTCGGGCCGTGGCCCGGTGACCACTACGAAGCGGGCATCGTCTGACGACAGCAGTTGGTTTACCGCTGCAGCGCGATCGCTGAAGCCTTGGTACATGCCATCGAACGACAGCAGGAACTCTCTGATCTCGCCGATCAGCTCGGCCCCGGTAAGGCGCTCAAGTACCGACATCACCATTGATCCCCCGGCCTGCAGCGCGCGCCAGCCAGCCCGCCCGGCCCCTCCCCGGGGGCCCAGCAACAGCCGCAATCCGCGACCCTCCATAAATCGGGTCATGCGCTCGGGTGCGTCAAGGAAGTCCAGGGCGTTGCGCGCCGGCGGAGTGTCAAGCACCACCACGTCGTAGTCGCCAGAGTCATGAAGCTCGTGCAGGCGCTCCACTGCCATAAATTCCTGCGCTCCGGCCGCGGTACTCGACAGGTGCCGGTAGATGCGATTGGCGAGGATCCGCTCGCGAGCGGCCTCGTTGGGCGCCTCGCGGGCGACCAGCCGGTCGAAGGTGGCGCGCGGGTCGAGCTGGAGGGCGTCCATCGTGCCGAGCATCGCCATGCCAGATGCCTCCACCCGCGCGGCATCCACCCGGTGTGGCATGTCGCCCAGCGCATCAATTCCCAGGGCTGCGGCCAGACGCCGGGCAGGGTCAATGGTGACCACCGCAACCCGCGCGCCGCGGGCAGCGAGCCCGAGTGCCAGCGCCGCCGAGACGGTGGTCTTGCCCACCCCACCCGCCCCTGCAACCACCACGATGCGGCGGCCTTCCACTAATCGGAGGAGGTCGGTGCTCATGCGCCACCCCCGATGGCCGGATCGGTCATAAGTGCGGCGGCCAGCCGCTCGAGGCCACCCGAACCCGGCCGTAGGTCGGGCACATCGGGCAGCGATACCACGGGAAGGTTGGTACCAATGGCCAGCGCGGCAATCTCGGCCTGATCGTGGCGAGCGGCGATCAGATCGGCCAGCCCGGCGGCGGCGGCTGCGCGCGCGGCGGCCCCGCCCGTGCTTGCCGCAACCGCGACGAGCAGCGCCTCATCGGCATCCATAAATACCGATGCCCGGACGGCGTTCATGACGGCCACGGCCACCGGCAGATCGCGTTCGCAGAGCGCCGCAACGGACTCCACGGCCTCGCTCACCGCCAAGTCCTCCGGAATGGCCACCACCAGCACTCCCGTGGCGGCAGGGTGGTGGATGACCTGCTCGATCTTCTCGGCCTGATCCCGGATTGGCCCGGACCCGGCGAGTTCGCGAATACGCCCGGCCACCTCGAGCAGTGCGATGCCATGACCCGTGGCCGGAGCATCAACCACGATGCGATCCCACACCGGCGCATCACCCTTTACGGCGGTGGCCAGATCCCAGATCTTGCCCACCGTGACCAATTCCGACAGGCCCGGTGCCGCCTGGGCCACCTGATGGAAGGCCCGGCTGCGCACCATCAACTCCACGAGCGGGCGCATGGGCAGTTGCCGGGCCAGATACTCCTCGGTGGCCTTCTCGGAATCGATGGACAGCGTCGCGAGGCCGGGCCGTACCTCCTGCGGCACGCCGCCGACCGCCGGCAGGGTGCCAAACAGCACTTCGGTGCGCCGCTCCGATGCCACCTCAATGAGCAGTGTGCGCTTGCCGGCATCGGCAAGTCCCAGCGCCAGTGCGCTGGCGACTGTGGTCTTTCCCGCGCCGCCCTTGCCCAAAACGAACACGAGGCGGCGGTCGAGAATCGGCGGACCGGTCATCTCGCTCACCCTACCCCGCGACGGCGGTCCTCCCGATCACGCCGGACATGATGGGGACCACCGTCCCGCCCACCTCGAGGGCCACCGGCATATCGTCGGTGATCGTGACGATCACGCGCACCTCCCCAGGACGCCCCATCGAGTGCCCCTGCCGCACCTCCAGATGCAGCAGGCCGCTTTCGCCGTGGCCGGCATATGCGAGCGCGGCCCCCAATGCCCCAGCCGCGCTTCCGGTGACCGGGTCCTCGGCGATGCCGATGGGGACAGCGAAGTGGCGTAGCTCGGCGGTGATGCGCCCCGGGGACGAATCGACCACTCGGTACGCGCTGACGCCAGCCCAGCCATCACGGATACCGAGCGCCATCAGGGCATCGTGGTCGGGACGGAGCGCGCGCGGGTCGTCCACAGCCAGCATGACCTGCGCCAGGCCCGCGTGCCAGACGGGTGTCGTGCCCCTGCCCGTCGTGCCCAGTGCCGCTGCGATCTCGCTTGCATCAACGTCGGCGATGTGTCGCGGTGCGGGAGGCACCACGAAGGCATCGCTCCCGCGTATGGCGACCGCCACGTGGCCACCGGGGGCACGCAGGACCGCGCGGTCGGCGATCCATGCCTGATGGTGCAGCACCCATGCCGCTCCCACCAGCGGGTGTCCCGCCATGGGGATCTCCACGGTGGGAGTGAAGATGCGTAACGCGGGCTCTGGGCTGCGCTCTGCAAACACGGTCTCGGGAAGCCCCAGTTCCGCCGGCATTGCCTGCATATGTGCGTCATCCCACGGCGCCTCGCACAGAATGACGGCGAGGGGGTTGCCTGTGAGCGGTCCCGTAGCGAAGACGTCAACCCAGTGGATCTCGGCCGACGGGGTGTGGGTGGATGGGTGCATGGCGGTAGTCTCCCGATCCGTGATCTCTTCTGCCACCACCATTGCATGCGCCGCCCTGGCGCAGGAGGCCTAGGGCGTGGGCTGGGTCGTCGGTGGTTCGGCCATCGCGATGGGTGCACTTATTTTGGCGGGGCTGGCTTTTGCGGTGGTGCGCGGGCTCATTCTGCGCCGCCGGGTGAAGTCGGCATCACGGCAGATCACCCCAGTGGCCGAGAGCATCCGCGCCGGCATGCGCGATATCGACGCCGGTGTGGCCCGTGCTCAGGCCGGTGCCGACGAACTGTCACGTGAGATTGAGGAACTCCGGGTGTCGGTGGCCGAGCTCCGGGTGATCGGCCATCACGCATCCGTCGCATTTGCCGATCTCCGGGGCCCCCTTGGGTGGCTTGCGGGCATTCGCGCACTCGCCAAGTTCCGCGGGCGATGACCGTGCGGGCCGCCGTCCTGGACGTCGGCTCCAATTCGGTCCGTTTGCTGCTGCTTGAGCGGCTGACCGCCGACGGCGCGGTGGGGGAGCGCTTGGGCACGGTGACCGGCCTGCGCCGTGGGGCCCTCCCCGATGGATCGGTGTGTGCTGACGCGCTCGCGCGCCTCGATGCCTGTCTTGCCGACTACGCCGAGCGCATCGTTGTGGCGGGATCCCCGCCCGTCGTGGCAGTCGGTACCGCCGCGGTGCGCGAGGCCCCGAACCGGGGCGCCATTGAGGATGTGGTCCGGAGGCATATGGGGAGCGCGCTTACCATCGTGACCGGCGAGCAGGAGGCCACGCTTGCCTTTGCGGGCGCCCGTATGGCGTTGCCGCCGGATGCCGGTCGCTGCCGCGTGATCGATATCGGCGGTGCCAGTACCGAGGTGGTGGAAGGGGATGCCAGTGGCCCACGGAGTCTGGTGAGCCTGCCGTTGGGTGTGGTGCGCGATCTCGACAAGTCGATTGACGAGGCGCACGACACGGCTCTGCGACTGGTGGCGGCGGCCACCAGCGGGTTCGCATCCGAAGGGCCCGTTGTTGGACTGGCTGGAACCGTGACTCAGGCCGCTGCCCTGTGCGCTGGGTTCTACGATCCCGAGCGGATTCACCGGATGCGCCTCTCGCGCAGCGATATCGAAGTGGCACTCGACACTGCATCTGCGCTCGATCTGCCCGCCCGCAGACGGATGCCCGGGATGCATCCTGACCGGGCCGACGTCATCGTCAATGGCATGGCGATCCTTCTGGGAGCCATGTCGGCCCTCGACGTGGCTGAGATAGTCGTGTCGGAGCGCGACCTGCTGGATGGCATCGCGGGAGATCCTCGCCTCGTTCCCGTGGCGCGCACGGCATAGACTTACGACCATGAGTACCGAGGCCCGGGATGTGAAAGGTGTGACGGTCACTTCCGCTGGTGGACCCGGCGGCCGCGTGGCCAGTGCGGGGGACCCGCGCGACACCCAGCGCATGATGTTCTCGAAGGGCGAGAACACCCGGCACATCAGGTTTCAACAGGTGCTCGACAAGTGGCCATTACTCCCGGAGGACTGGGCGCGGATGGTCGAGGACACCCGCGTGTCGGCAGTGGATCGCACGCCTGGCGCCGCTACGTTCGGGCGCTAGCCGCCTCGATACTCCGGCCGGAGTGGCGGAACTGGTAGACGCGGGGGACTTAAAATCCCTGGCCCCTCGGGGCGTGCGGGTTCGAGTCCCGCCTCCGGCATTCAGCGCGTTGTGGACGAAGCATTCATCCGGCAGTCAGGTGGACGATCGCGCTCCCGTGTAGCGTTGGCGCGGCAAACCCCTCCTTCACGATCAGGAGTCAAGAAATGGCCTCATGTCGTCTTCGTACTGCAGTTGCCGCCGGCGTTGCAGCAACCGCGCTCATCGGGTCGGCTGGCGCGCTCGGCGCCGGTGCACAGACTGTCTCGTGCAAGGGTGGCGCCAGCCAGTGCACGGCCAAGGTGTCTCTGGCCGGCGGGGCCAGCAACAAGGCAATCACCGTCAAGCTCACCGATACCAATCTGCACCTGGCCTCGAAGTCTGCTCCCAAGGCGGATGCAGGCGCGTACAGCATGAGCAAGGGCAAGCACACGATGGGTGGCTCGCTCTACACGTTCACCCTCAACGCCGTGAGCTCGATTCCCAAGGGCACGATGTTGACGCTCGTCTTCAAGGCGAAGTAGCCTTACTCCCAACCGGTTCATAATCTGGAGATCCATTATGACGGCACGCCATCTTCTTATTCTTGCCGCGGCTGGTGCTGCGGCCACCACCCTCGTATTCACTGGCTGCGGCGGGTCATCAGACCCCGCGGCAGCCACGGCTGACACGGCCGCCGCTGCATCAACTGTTGCCGCTGACACCACTGCCACGACGGACACCACTGCCACGACGGACACCACATCTACCACCAGCGGCACCGCGAAGCAGGTGGACTGCGTGGGCGCCGAGGAGGCATGCTCGGCGAAGATCCCGATCGGCGGTGGCGTGAGCAACCAGGCGTACGAGGTGGCCCTCACGGGCACGAACCTCGCGGAGCCCACCATCACGCCGGACACGGCCACTGACAAGGGCGCCTACGACCTGAGCGGCGCGAAGTTCACCACCGGCGGATCGATCTACTCGTTCACGCTCAACTCGGTGCAGTCGCTTCCCGAGGGCGCATACATCACGCTCGACTTCGCCACCAAGAAGTAGGGGCGAGGAGCGAAATGACTCTCCCACCTGCCGTCCACTGTGGACGGCAGGTGGGAGAAGGTCACATCATCAGCCGGCAACCGAGCGCTTGAGCTGCGCGCCCGCTGAGAAACGCGGCACAGTGCGAGCCGAGATCTGGATCTTGCTGCCGGGATTACGTGGGTCGACACCTTCACGTGCTGCACGGTGCGAAACCGAGAACTTGCCAAAACCGGAGAACTGAACTTCATCTCCGGACTTGAGAGCGAGCTCGATCTCATCGAGAACGGCCTGCACGGCACGGGTTGCCTGATCATTCGTGAGATCGGCGGTACGTGCGATGCGCTTGACGAAGTCGGCCTTGGTCATGGGTCTCCTTGCTTCAGGGCCCTCCGGACGGAGGCTGCAGCGCTTGCTGCGGAGTAGCTTCGAAGGTAGCAACGCGCTCGGACGTATCTCCCATCAGAAAGCCACTTTGTGATCTTGAGCAGGGAATATGCGCGACTCGAGGTCGCACTTCCCGCACCGGGCCGAGCCGCGGTGCGAATTGTCCCACGGGGAGAGGGATCCGGCCGTGGAGTTCCGGCTGACCGCCTCGACCTCACGCTCGGCCTCGTGGCGTGGACGGTGCACCGCATGCACGAGGACCACGGTCCGGCATTCGGGGAGGCCGTCAAGCGTCTCGCATCGGCCATTGCCGACAGTGCCGACGGGTCGATTCCCGAGGGCATCCTGCGGGCATCTGGCCGGGGAGCGGCACCGATGGAGGTGCGCGTTACCGATTGGCCATCCGCACGTGGGGGCACGCGCGTGCAGGGGGTGCTCACCCGATCTGCCGTCGGCCCGGTCACGGTGCTGAAGTCGCCCCCAAAGTCGCCACAGGTCCTGGGGCTGGCAGCATTGGTGGCCGGCGCCTGGGACGCCCGGCAGGAGGATGCCCATGGGCGTCTCGCGTTGGCGCTGGCCATGGAGGGCATACTCGCCTGGTACCGGGAGGCCCATCGCATGACCCCGCCCCGCCAAGCTGTGGAGGCGGCACGCATGCACGCCATCGACCGCCTTGAGGCCGCTGACCGGGGAATCCCCCCGGCGCTCGGATAGCTCCCGGGTCAGTCCTCGCTTGCGCGCATCGTCTCGGCCGTCTCCGAGATGGCGGCAACGACCTCTTCGTTGGCGAGGGTGCTGACATCACCCAGGTTGCGCTGCTCCGACACGTCCCGGAGCAGTCGCCGCATGATCTTGCCCGACCGCGTCTTGGGCAGGTCGGGGGTGATCACGATGGACTTGGGCTTGGCGATGGCACCGATGCGCAGGGCCACGTGATCACGAAGCTCGGCGATGAGGGCGTCGTTTCCCTCGACCCCGTCGCGCAGCGTCACGAATGCCGCGACGGCCTCGCCGGTGAGCGGGTCGGACCGGCCAATGACCGCGGCCTCGGCGACCGCTGGATGATCCACCAGCGCGCTCTCGATCTCGATGGTGGACAGGCGGTGCCCCGACACATTCATGACGTCGTCGATGCGACCGAGCAGCCACAGGTCGCCGTCGGCGTCCTTACGGCACCCGTCACCCGCTAGATACTTGCCCGGGAAGCGGGCCCAATAGGTGGAGATGTACCGCTCGTCATCGCCCAGAATGGTTCTCAGCATTGATGGCCACGGCTGGGAGAGCACCAGATAGCCACCCTCGCCAGCGGGGACGGGGTTACCATCCTCGCCGAGGATCTCGGCGCGAAGTCCCGGCAGTGTCTTGCCTGCCGATCCAGGCTTGAGGGTGTCGAGCCCCGGCAGCGGGCTGATCATGATGCTCCC
>SYFI01000027.1 GCA_005800465.1 Actinomycetota bacterium
ACAGCGACGCCAGCATCCGGGTCGAAGGGCCGGACGGCACCGTCCTCCCAGAGCGCTTGGCAAACGTACCGACCGGCGGCACCAGCACCCTTGTTGACCCCGATAACGGCGAAACGACGATCGTGCCCAATAACCGGGGGACGTCGTTTCTCCTTCGCACCGCCGAGGCTGCCGGGTTGACGGTCGGATTCCGCGTGTACAACTTTGGTACGCCGAGCGCGTTCATCACACGTATCGGATCTGTTGCCGCGCCACCGTATCCGGGATGGTCCTGGAAGCTCAAGGTGAACCATCTCACGACATCCGTGGGCAGCGATGACGTCGAGATCAGGCCGGGAGACCAGATCCTCTGGATGCCAAGTGTGTATGGAGTCCCGGACTTCGAACTTGACGTCGTAGCGCCGGCCGCTCCTCGGGTCATCGGCGAGGCCTTCAGTGTTCGCGTCGACCGATACAACGACAACGCGGTGCGCACGGCCGGTAGCGGGGTCACCGTGGCCTACGGAACCCAGACCGTGACCGCTGGTGCAGATGGCTCTGCAACGCTCACCACCCTGCCCGGGTGGAACAACGTGGTCGCCACCGCACCCCACCCGGGCAACATCGGCAGCATCCGCGATTCGGCACGGACATGTGGCTTCGTCGCCGGCCGACCGGAGGAATGTGGTTTGGATCCGATCGCCGCGCGGCTTCCTGATGTCGCTCCGAACTCCGACATCTCGTCAGCCGGACCGCTGCGCGCGTACGCCACCGTGAACGGCCGCCTGATCAACCTCGAAGTGGCGGTTCCGGTGCGAGGCAAGGGCCCGGTGGCCATCTCGCCCACCGACCTCGGGGACGGGTCTCTCACGCCCGGCGAGCGCCGGGAAGTGGCAGGCGAGGTGGCATCGTTCGTGGCTTGGGAGCTTAACCGCCGAGCCGCCGAGGGCGACGAGACGGTGGCCCCGCCGACGGGCACTCGCTGGCGCGCGGCATGGCTTGGGAGAACCACGACGGTTGCGCCGCTCGCAGATGGTGAGGCTCTGGTGAGCATGCGTGCACCATCGCAGGCAGCCAGAAAAACGAATGCGCGTACTGCGCAGGTTGCCACCGAGCGCCTGGCCGCCTGCGGGCTCGACACCCGTGCCATTGTCGTCACGCGCTTCGGGTACAGCATGGTGGTCATCGCGTCACCCGCCCGAGGTGGGCGCGCTTGCCTCGCCCGGGAACGCGGATAGTGCGTCTGCGCTTCATTGTCGCGAGCGCGGCTGGGGCCGTGGTGATCATCGCCATGGCCCCAGCCGCGCTCGGCGCGGCAGCCGCCGACCGCCAGGTGGCCGCCAGGGCAACCGCGTGGCTCACACAGCAGGACGTTGCGGCAATGCCGGCAGGGCAGCAGGCGGACATCATCACGAGTCGGCGGCTCACCGGCGCATCGCCCGCCGCACTGCGCCCGGCGCTTAAAACCCTGGGGCGCACGGCCCCTGCTTACGCAACCACGCCGGGAGCAATAGCGAAGGTGGTGATCGCCCAGCGCGCAGCAGGTATGTCGGGCGCGCTCGGAGGGCGCAACTATCTTGAGCGCCTGCAGAAGAGCACCCGTGGGGGCCGCTTCGGACGGACTGCCTTCGACCAGTGCCTGTCAATGGTGGCGCTGCGCGTTGCCGGACGTCCAATCCCACCCGCGGCTGTGACTGCGCTCACCGGCTCACGCTCAGATTCTGGTTGGTCGTTCTCCCTGACATCCTCCCAACCGCCCGACGTGGACAGCACCAGCATGGCCGTGGTGGCACTGCGCGCTGCGCGCGTGCCGGCATCTGACCCGGCGATCCGGGATGCGCTCAAATGGCTGGAATCTCAACGGGCGGATACTGGCTGGACGCTCTTCAGCGGCGGGGCACCAAGCACCGACAGCACCGCCCTCGTTGCACGCGCGCAGGTGGCCGCCGGTGTGAGCGCGGATGGAGCGCTCACGTTCATCCGCGGGCTTGCCGAGCCGTCGGGTGCTGTCGCCAACACCCATACAGCCCCAGAGAGCCGACTGCTCGCCACCATCGCATCGGTGCCACCGCTCACCGGTATCTCGCTGGCCAACGGCTTCAGGGCCGGTTAGGCCGCCGGGCTGCCGCCTACGAACGTGGCATGGGGACTGACCCCACCTGCGTGAGGCACTGGGCGGCCAGCTCGGCGCCGCGTGCAAAGGCATCGAGGATTTCGTTGCCCGCGGCGGTCGGCGGCGCCGCTGGTACCTTGAGGGCCATACGTTTGCCTAGGGCGGGTGTTGTCAAAGTGGCTGCTCCACCACCTGCCCAGATAGTTCAGGCCCCCGTGGAGGCGGCCGCGCACCAGGTGGCATGACCTATGCCGCGGTGGGTGGTGAGCGGCCACTCTCGGTGATCAAAAAGAGCGTGCGCGACTCCGGCACCGTTGCGAGCGGCAGCTTCAGCATCAGATCCGGAGCGTTCGCCAACCGCCCGCCTGCGTCCCTAGGAGATATCCTTCTTAATTCCTTGTATTGAGCCCTTGGTACCCTGACGGGACGTCTTGGAAGAGACGAATGTGTGTCTCTAACCCTTTGCCTTTTCTTGGGATCGACACGTACTCCTTGCTACTACTGCGGTCCGAGCCCCACATCCACTGGCGGTCGGCATCCATCCACGGGCGTCACGCGGCTCGGGATGACCCCACGGATGCGCACTTCATGACCCGTCATGCGCACGCCCAACCGACGTGCTGCGGCAACGATGGCCGCCTCCAGTTCGTCGTCGTGAAACGGGATGGTCTGGCCCGATGCATCGTCGACGAGATGGTGGTGGTGAGATTCCGGCAGCACGATCTCGTAGCGGACGCCGCCCGAGTCATCGAGCTCGCGCCTGAGAAGGCCAAGGCGATAGGCGTCATCGAACACGCGGTACACCGACGCCTGCGAAGCGGTCCCACCATCGCGGCGGATCGCCGCGATGATCTCCTGGGCACCCACGAGGCACTGGGCATCGCGCGCTATGACGTCGAGCACGCATGCCCGGGCGGCACCGATACGCAAGCCGTCCGCGCCGAACTGCTCATGTGCGATCGTGAGCCAACGGTCGGCCACGCCGCGGAGCGGGTCCGCGCCCATCAGCCGCGCGCCCTGCCCCGGTGGCGATGCTCAGCCCGCGCGTACCAGGCCGTGGTCGTCGCAGTGCCCCTCGTGCGGGTGGTGCAGGTGACCGTCCACGAGGTAATCGACGTGGTCAACATGGGGCAATGCCTCGTGCCCGCACCCGGCCCCGTGGACGTGACCGTCGTCGTGGCCGTCACACGCGTGCTCTGGCGTGCAGTGAACGGGATTGGCTCCCCCGCCCTCGAGGACGTGCTCGTCGACGTGGTCGCCGTGCGGGTGGTGCAGATGGCCATCGTGCAGGTAGTCGACGTGGTCACCGTGCTGGATCGACGTGTGGCCGCAGTCCGGTCCGTGTTGATGGGCGTGGCCGTCATGGGTGAGGTGCGGGTGAGTTGTCATACCAATAGGATGGCATTGCAACGGCGATGGCCAAAGCTAATGCGAATGGGTCGCATGCGCTCATCGGGCCACCCGGGCCACCGTCACCCCGCCCGTGGCATCGCCGACGGCAACCCGCGAACCATCGGGCGACCATGCCATGGACGTTGCCGCGCCGAGCAGGTCGACGATCTGGCCGTCTCCCGTGGCGTCGGCCGTGTCCCACAGGGCAAGCGTGCCGCCATCGGTTGCCGCGGCGAGCATCCTGCCGACCGGTGCGAACGCCAGAACCGCGAGGGGCGTGTCGTCGACCTCGAACACTGTGGGCTCCGTGCCGGCGGGGCCGGTGCCCCCACAGTCCCAGATGATGACATCGGGGCCCCCGCCCGTTGCGAGGTGGCGGCCCACGGAGTCCCATGAGAGCTCCTGAACCTTGCGCGGGTAACCCCACATCTGCAGGTCCTTCCCGTTCTTCATTATCCAGAAGTGAACGGTGGAGTCCTGGTCCCCCGTGGCGACGTAGCGGCCATCCGGGCTCCACGCGAGGCGCAGGGACGAGCCCTTCCACGCAAACCGCCGCGGGCCGCCATCCGGATGACGCGGGGACCACGTGGTGATGCCGCCGTAGTGGCTCACCGCAATCGTCCGGCCGCGCGGGTGCCACGAGAGGTCGGTGAGCGTGCTGTCGTGGTCATCGAACCGGTGGCGCGCCTCACCGCCACCGCCCTCGAGCACCACGAGTGCGGTGCCGGCGATAGCCGCGAGCATGTGGCCATCGGGCCGCCATGCCACTCGCTGCACCCAGGCGGTATCCGACATCAACAGCGCGTTCACCGGGGCAACCCGGTCGGCTGACCATGTGCGCACGACGCCGTCCAGGCCCCCTGTGGCGATCAGGTCGGGGTCCCGTGGGCTCCAGGCGACGGACGTCGCACCGGACGGGTGTCCGCTCAGGATCGCCGTCGTGACCGCCTCCACGTCGGCGACCGCGACGGCGCCCTCCCCCAGCGCAACCGCGATGCGCGACCCGTCGGGAGACCAGTCGATGGCGACGGGGAGTCCCGGGAGGTCGGTCAGCCGGTCAGCCCCCATGCGGAGCGGCTCGGTGCGCCGGCTCCTCACGCGCGACAGGCGGCGAAGCCGCGCTCGAGGTCACCACGGTCGAGGTCGCGACCGATGAACACCAGCGTGCTGCGCCGCTCGTCGTCATCCCACGGCTTGCCCAAGGTGCCATCCATGAGCATGTGGACCCCCTGGAAGACATACCGCTGAGGCTGCCCCTGGAGACTCAGCACGCCCTTGCTGCGGAAGATGTCGACGCCCTTCTCCTGCAGCAGGCGGCCCAGCCACTCCTGCAGGCACTCCTCATCCAGATCACCCAGCGCCGTCAGGCCCACCGAGGTGACGGACTCATCATGCTCGTGATCGGGTGCGAACTCCCGCGCGGCAAGGGGCACCGCGGGCGCGATGCCATGGCGAAAACGCATTCGGAACTCCTCCGGCCCATGCTGCGTGAAGAGCGCGATTGGTCCGGAGGCGTGCACGGCGATGCTGGCGCCCTGCTCCCCGACCTCAAGGCGGGCGGTGTGCCCCGGAACGATCACCCCACCGCTGCCCACGGCTGCGGGGTCGTCGGTGAAGACCGGTGTCGCGACCCCGAGCACTGCGTCAAGGGCCTCGGCCGACACCGCGTCGAGAGGGAGCGCGAGGATGTCGATGGTCTCATCGGGGCCGGCGTCGAGGTCAATGGCCAGATCGTCCCCGTCGGAATCGAACGCACCCGCCCACTCGAATGGGTACGTGGACTGGAGGAACGCGGGGTTCACCTCAAGGGCGTGCTCCAGGCTGAATCCGCCGATCGCGAGGAGTGCATCGATGTCAACGTCCCCGTGGGTGGTGCGGTGCAGGGTTGCCACGGCGTTCATGGTGCCCAGCAGGCCCTCAAGCCGGTCCACGTCAGCAGGGTCGACCAGGTCGATCTTGTTCATCAGGATCAAGTCGCCGAAGGC
>SYFI01000028.1 GCA_005800465.1 Actinomycetota bacterium
ATCCGCAGTTACGCCGACCCGGACTGGGTGGGCCGCGGCGACTCCACCGCGTCGCAGACGGCCTGGGCGCTTCTGGCACTCATGGACGGCGACCCCGGAAGTGAGGCTGCCGATGCCGGTGCCCACTGGCTGGTGGACACCCAGCGCGCCGATGGCGGATGGGACGAGGATGCCTTTACCGGAACCGGGTTCCCGCTCGACTTCACGATCAAGGACCACGACTACCGCCTGGACTTCCCGGTGACGGCGCTCGGGCGTTACGCCACGCGGATGCAGGTATGACCGCGGCCGCAAGCGATGCCGGCGCCCGGGCGCATGCCGAGGAAATCGCGCGCGGCCACGACGAGAACTTCCCGGTCGCATTCATGCTTGCACCGCGTGACGTGCGGGCGGACATTCGCGCCATCTATGCCTACTGCCGCGTCACCGATGACATCGGCGATGCGGGCGACGCCACGCGCGATGGCCGCGTGGCCATGCTCGATGCGTGGGAGGACGACCTGCTGCGCTGCTGGGGAGGCGCGCCGAACGACCCGGTGCTGCTGGCGCTGAAGGGTGTGGTGCGGCGGCGCGGCCTTGACGCCGAGCCATTCCGTGCACTCATTGAGGCCAATCGCATGGATCAGCGCATCTCGCGGTGGCAGACCCACGACGACCTCATCGAGTACTGCCGCCACTCCGCCATCCCGGTGGGACGCATGGTGCTTGGCGTGCTGGGTATCGATGACCCCCGCTGCGAACACCTCTCCGATGCCACATGCGCGGGCCTTCAGCTGGTCAACTTCTGGCAGGACATCCGCCGCGATCTCGACGAGCGCGATCGTGTGTACCTGCCCACCGAAGACATGGCGATCTTCGGTGTGACGGTGGATGACCTGCGTGAGCATCAGGCATCGCCGGCCGTGCGCGAGCTCATCCGCATGGAGGTATGGCGCGCCCGTGCCCTCCTCATTGAGGGGGCCCCGCTTCGCGCCGAGGTGCCTCGCCGGGTGCGCCCCGACATTGCCATGTTCACGTCAGGTGGGCTGTGGGTGTGCGACGCCATTGCGCGTCAGGGGTTCGACACCATCACCAGGCGCCCCGCTCCGGGGAAGTCCGGCCGGGCGCGCATGGCCGGGGCGGTGCTGGTGGGCGCCGTGCGGGGCGTGCGATGAACGTGGACGAGGCCTACGACCGCTGCACCGAGATCACCCGTACCGAAGCCCGCAACTTCTACTTCGGATTCATCTTGCTGCCACGCACCCGCCGTCGCGGCATCCACGCCCTCTATGCCTTCAGTCGCCTGTGCGACGACTCGGTGGATGGCGTTGACGACATGGGCGCCAAGCTGGCTGCCGTCGCAGCACGCCGCGATGAGGTAGCCAAGGTCTACGACGGTGACGTGCCTACCCAGAATCCCGTGCTCATCGCGCTGGCCGACGCCGTCCGCCGGTTCGGCATCCCACGCGCGCCCATGGACGCCCTTGTGGATGGCGTGGAGATGGATCTGGCCATCGATCGCTACGACGACTGGCCGGCGCTCAAGGGCTACTGCGATCGCGTGGCCGGCGCGGTGGGGGTGCTGTCGCTGCACGTGTTCGGGTTCCGCGATCCCATAGCCGTCGATCACGCAGAAGACCTCGGGGTGGCCATGCAGGTGGTTAACATCATGCGCGACGTCCAGGAGGACGCCCTGCGCGACCGCATCTATCTGCCCGCCGACGAGATGGCCACATGCGGCGTGACCGAGGCCGACATCCTCGCCGATCGGATGACACCCGAGATGCTCGGCCTCATGCGGTTGCAGGGGAATCGGGCACGCGACTACTTCGCACGCGGCGAACGCCTCATCCCGCTGCTCGACCTGCGCGCCCGCATGTGCGTGAGCATGCTCGCGGCTCTCTACGGCGACATCCTCGTCCGCATCACGGATGGGGGCTACGACTACACGCGCGGTCGCATATCGCTGTCGGGGCGGCGAAAGATGTTTCTCATGGCCCGGTCGATTGGCAGGGCATTCACCGCGAGGTGGCGGTGAGCCTCGCCGGGGCCCGGGTGGTGGTCGCCGGAGGCGGCCTTGCAGGCATCGCGGCGGCGGTCGAGGCGAGCGCCTGCGGTGCGCGGGTCACGCTGGTGGAACGCCGTCCATTTCTGGGCGGCAAGACGTTCAGCTTCACCGAGCCCCGGACCGGTATCGAGATCGACAACGGCCAGCACGTGCACCTGGGCTGCTGCACCGCCTACATGGCGCTGCTCGACCGACTCGGCTCGCTCGGGCTCACCACAATCCAGCCCGCGCTCCAGGTGGCGGTGCGCGACCGCAGAGGCACCCACGGCGTGCTCACCGCGGCACGCCTGCCGCCTCCACTGCACATGGGCCCCTCATTCACCCGGTTCGGATTGCTCTCCACGCGCGAGCGAGCGAGTGCCCTACGGGCGCTCGTCGCCATCGTGGCGCTCGGCCCCACGGGGCGCAGAGGGATCGACGACGTCACGTTCGGTGACTGGCTGCGCGCCCACGGGCAGGGTGATGTATCCATCGAGCGCTTCTGGGACCTGCTCGTGCTGCCCACCTGCACCGACCGCAGCGACCGGGTGTCCGCGGCCCTGGCCACGATTGTACTCACCGAAGGGCTCATGCGCACCCGTGGTGGGTCGGCCATCGGCTGGTCGCTAGTGGGCCTGTCGCATCTCATCGATGCACCCACCCGCCAGCACCTCACACGTGCGGGGGGCAAGGTGATGACTGGCCATGCGGTCATCCATGCGCACGGCGCGGGTGTGACCCTTGACGACGGCACGGAGATTGACGCCGACGCGGTGGTCGTCGCCCTCCCCCCCGGGCGCGCACGGGCGGTGGCACCCGATGCCCTCCCCGTTGACCCCGCTCTTGGTGAGTCGCCAATTGTCAACGTGCATCTCTGGTACGACCGCCCGGTCATGCCTCAGCCCGTGCTGGCCGTGGTGGACAGCCCGGTGCAATGGATGTTCGACCGCACGGCCATTACTGGCGAGGGTGCCCCGGGGCAGCACCTGGCCCTGTCAATTTCGGGTGCGCACGATGAGATGGGTGTGCCGCGTGCCGTGCTGGCCGATCAGATGGACCGCGAGATCCGCGTGCTGCTGCCGGCCGCCCGCAATGCAGTGCTGAGCGACTGGGCCGTCGTCAAAGATGCCCGCGCCACCTTCGCCCCCTCACCCGGGCAGGCCTCACGCCGACCGGGTGCCATCACCCCGGTCGAGGGGCTCGTGCTCGCGGGCAACTGGACCGCCACCGGCTGGCCCGCCACCATGGAGGGAGCCGTGCGCAGCGGACTCACCGCCGTGAACGCCCTGCACACCACCCTCGCATGGGCATGACGCGCCGTCGCGGGCTGGTTGCTGGCGTACGGGCCCTCGCCGCCCGGCGCCATGGCCCGGTTGTGGAGGCCGCTATCGGGGTGGAGGCTCTTCTCGCCTACAACCTGGCCAAGGCCCGCACGGGCGGCAGTATCGACGAGGGCATCCGCAGCGCACGACGCATCGTGGCGCTCGAGAAACGGCTCGGCGTGTTCGTCGAGCCGCCCATGCAACGCCTCGTGCTCCGTCGCACCTGGTCGCGCGGCCTCTGGGGCACCGCCTATCTCTCCAGCCAGTTGGTGGTGCTTCCCCTCACCCTGCGCCTGGCCTACCGACGTCTTCCTCACGCATACCCGGCCATCCGCACACTGGCCATCATCGCCTGGTCGGGGGGCGTCGCCTGGTATGCGCGTCAGCCGGTGGCACCGCCGCGAATGGTGCCGGGCATCGGTATCGAAGACTCCGTTTCGGAGGGGATCATTCCCATGCATCACCCCATCGTGCGCCTCGTCTACCACCCGGTTGCGGCCATGCCGTCGCTGCACGTGGGGATGGCGCCGGTCGTTGCGTGGACCATCTGGTCGGCTACGACCCGGCCCTCGCTTCGCGCCGCCGCCGTGGCGTATCCACTCGCGGTCGCCACCACCGTCGTCGTTACGGGAAATCACTTCCTCGCCGACATCGCTGGGGGCCTCGCCATCGTTGCCCCTGCGGCCGCCGCGGCGAGGTGGATCAGCCGTGCAGCGGGTATCCCGGGCACACCCGAGGACGCATGACCAACACCCGTACATCAACCAGTGGCGCACCCGTCGGCGCGCTGCAATGACCAATCCCGGTCCACCGCGCGAGGACAACGGCCCGGCCCGTCGCCGTGGTGAAGGGTCATCGTCGCGTTCCGCATCGCGATCCCAATCGCCCCGCACGCCTCTTAGCCGGCGCGCGAAGGTCGTGGTCATCAGCATGGCAGTCGTGGCGCTCGTCGGCATCATCCTGCTCATCGCGGGTGGTGGTGGTGGTGGCGTGGCGCCGCAGGTCGTGGTGGCAGGCGTGGACATGGGTCAGGACGAGGCGCAGGTGACCACCGCGCTCACGGCACGGGGGAAGGCGCTCACCCAACGTCTCGTCAACCTCGATGTCGATGGTGGTGTGCTGGGCGTCATGCGCCCGTCCGACCTCGGCGCCACCGTCAACGTTGCTGCCGCAACGGCCATGGCGGCCGACGAGTCACCCGGGCGCCTGGCCCGCGGGTTCCGCGCCGTCACCGGTGCCGGCCCGATCACCTCCCCACTGCCGGTGACGTACCGCAAGGGCGCCGTTGACGCATGGGTGGCCGACATCGCCGCACAAGTGGACCGGCCCGAGAAAAATGCGCGCGTGCAGGTGCAGGGCGTGCAGTTCACCGTCACGCCTCATGCCGACGGGCGCGCGCTCGACCGCGCACGCCTCAAACAGATGGTGTCCGGCGATCTGTCCAGTCTGCCGTCCCACCTGCAGTTACCCGTTCTCACAACCCGGCCAACACTCACCACCGATGTTGCAGAGGCGCAGGTCCGCCAGGCGCAGCAGGTGCTCCAGCGCGGTACTCAGGTATCGGTAGATGGCACTCAGGCCACACTCGACCGCGCCGGAGTGGCAGCGGCATTCTACTTCGGCCCCAAGGGGCTCTCGCTGTCGGGTGCCGACCTGCGAAAGACGCTGATCGCCGCCTACCCGGCGACCTCGGTCATCCCGGCACCGGCACGCTTCGAAGTGCGGGGCACGCAGGTGGTGGTCGTGCCATCCAAGGATGGCCGCCTAGTGGATGGCAGGCAGGTGGCCAATGGCCTGATGGGTGAGGGCCGGCCTGTGGAATCCACGTACGTGAACGACAACCCCGTGGTCACCACCGAGAAGGCGCAGTCGCTCGGTATCAAGGAGGAGGTGGGCTCGTTCATGACCCCGTACTCCCCCGGCGAGCCACGAGTCACCAACATCCGACGGGCATCGCAGATCCTGAACGGCACGATCATTCCGCCGAATGGGCGCCTATCGCTCAACGAGACGCTGGGCGAGCGCACCGTGGAGCGGGGTTTTGTGGGTGCCCCCATGCTGGTCGACGGCCTGCATGTCGACTCCGTCGGCGGCGGCGTGTCGCAGGTGGCCACCACGTTGTTCAATGCCGCATTCTTTGCCGGCTTCGAGCTGAACCAGCACACCGCCCACCAGCTCTACATCGACCGCTACCCCCTCGGTCGTGAGGCCACTATCTCGTGGCCCAGTCCCGATCTGGTCATCACCAATGACTGGGACGCCTCGGCGCTCGTGCGGGTGTCCAATTCCACCGACAGCATCACGGTCACCATCTACTCCACGTCATTCGACCGCAAGGTCGAGGAGAGCACCAGCAACCCGTACAGCTTCACGAAGCCCAAGACCCGCTACGTGGCCACCGAGGGCGTCCCCGTTGGAGAGAAGAAGGAGATCACGTCGGGCGACCGGGGCTACTCGGTGGACATCACCCGCAAGGTCTTCGAGGGGTCGGAGCTGCTCAGCGACGACACCTTCTTCACCGTGTACCTCGCCCCGCCCAAGGTGATCGGCGTGGCACCAGGTACCCCTGAGGCGGAAACGCCTTCGGCACCCTCCGGCTGATCCGGTTCAGCCGGCCACGGGGCGTCGGCTGGTCTCATGGATGCCATCGTCATCGGGCAGTCCAAGCGCCCGGTTGATGGCCTCGAGCGGCGTGACCCCTGCGTCCACTGCATTGAGGCCCGCTCGCGGCGCCTGGGGGATTGACGATTCGTCAACTCGCGTTCTGTGATCCTCCACATCCCGGGCCCACGGTTCCTTTAGCACCGGCCAGTGGGCCGGCACCTCCCGGTGGCGCACGTCACGCCCACCCGTACCCCCCACGGCCCTTGGGCCGGATGCGTGCTTCGGGATCACAGCGTCCCCACCGGCCGGCACCCCTCCGGGTGTGGCCGATGCGTGCAGCGATGCCATACGCATCGGCCACACCGCTGAAGCACACCGTGCGCTTCCACGTTGGGTGGCCGGTCCAGATAATGTCTTCTCCTGCAGGAATTTCACGTGGGCCTCCATGACCGCGTCATGCCCCACTCAGGCGGTAAGTGGACCGTGCGTACACTGACCAGCGTCATTCCGATTCCCCTGCGGCAGGAGCATCACATGAGCGAGTCCGGTCCGGCAATCAGCAACCTGCAGGCCGATGGTGCGCAGTACCCGCCGCCCGCCGCGTTTGCCGCCGCCGCCCGCATCAACGACCGCAGCGTGGTCGGGCAAGCCGATGCCGACCCCATCGCCTGGTGGGAAGACCAGGCGCGGCGCCTGACATGGGACACCTTCTGGACCAGGGCGCTCGACGACGATGACGCGCCGTTCTACCGCTGGTTTACGGGCGGCACGCTCAACATCGCCG
>SYFI01000029.1 GCA_005800465.1 Actinomycetota bacterium
CGACCGCGGTGGGTGGGGGCATCACCGTGGCGGTCGCCATTGCCTCGTGGGTGCGTCGAAGCCGCCAGCGCCTGACCCGGCACCGCACCCTCGATGCCATCGACGACATGACGGGCGGGGAGTTTGAGGACTGGCTCGCCGTGCTCTTTCGCCGCGCGGGTTGGCACGTGCGCCATACCGCGACCACTGGGGACTTCGGTGCTGATCTGGTCATCTCACGTGACGGCGGGGACATGGTGGTGCAGGCAAAGCGCCAGGCCCGACCGGTGGGCGTGGCGGCCGTGCAGCAGGCCGCGGCGGCACGGCCGCACTACGGCACCGACGGCGCCATGGTGGTGACCAATGCCGGATTCACCGCCCAGGCGATCACTCTTGCCGGGAGCGCCGACGTGCAGCTTTGGGACCGCGACGACATCGCCCGGGAGCTCATTGACCCCCGTCGGGGAACCTCGCGAAACCCATAGCGACGGCGGCGATGGCCAAGGAATGGTCAACCCACGACAGTTCAACTTGCATCGCTGTCCGTGTTCTGTCTTACTCCTCCAACCTTCCGCACGAGGACAGGAGATGAGATGGCTCCAATGACTGCAGAGACCCCGACGCACCCCGGTTCGCTTGATCAGATGCGTGACCGCGCAATCTCCGACTACCTCGCGGTATCGCGGAACGCGGGCGTGTACTCGAGCACCGCCGACTACATCGCCGCCGAAGAGCGCGCATGGGAGCGCGTTGAGGCCGCAATGAAGCGCAGCAAGCGCGTCGCCGACTCCGCCCTCGCCTAGCACCCACATCATCAGCTGAGGTGAAACGGCCCCGCCCTCGCGATCACGCGGGGGCGGGGCCGTTGTCGTTCCGGGGCGTGTGACAAGGCCGACAAGCGCTCTGGGCGCCGCTCGGCCTTGTGTTGTCGTCGGTTTGACGTAAACTCTTCATTGATATGATGTCATTTCGACGCAAAATCACCACGCACCCCTCCCCGGCCATCGTCGTCGGTGGCGGGCTCGCGGGCATGTTCACCGCCCTGCGTATCGCTGCACACCGTGACGTGGTGCTGGTGACCAAAGGCGCCATCGGTGAGGGCAGCACCGCCTGGGCCCAGGGTGGAATCGCCGCGGCCGTGGGGGCCGACGACACCGTGGCTGCCCATGTGCTGGACACCCTCGAGGCCGGTGCAGGCCTGGTTGACCCCGACGTGGCCCGTGCGGTGTGTACCGACGGGCCTGCGCGTATCGCCGATCTGGCAGCGCTGGGCGTGGCGTTCGATCGCACCGGCGATTACCTGGCCCTCGCGCGCGAGGGCGCACACTCGCGCTCGCGAGTGGTGCACGCCGGCGGCGATGCGACAGGACGCCACGTCGCCGGTGCGCTGGTGGCCGCGGTCCGGGCCGAGCCACGCATTCGCGTCGCCGACCGCACCCGGGTCCTTGACCTCCTGATTGACGATGGCGGCATTTGCGGAGTCACGCTCCGTGGCCCGGCCGGTGGCGAGGACCTCTTTACCCGTGTGGTCATCCTCGCCACTGGTGGGGCTGGTCATATGTTCAGTCGCACCACCAACCCACTGGGTGCGACAGCCGATGGACCCGCACTCGCCCGCCGGGCTGGGGCCGCATTGGCCGATATGGAGATGGTCCAGTTCCACCCCACCGCACTCGCCGTGGGTGCGAGCCCGCTCCCTCTGGTGAGCGAGGCGGTGCGTGGTGCCGGTGGCGTGCTGCGCGATGTGCATGGCCGCGCGGTGATGGACGGCGTGCACCCCATGGGCGATCTGGGCCCACGCGATGTCGTGGCCCGCGAGGTATGGCGCCGCGCCCGTGATACCGGCGCCGACGTGGTGATGGATCTCAGCCACCTGGACCCCGCCAAGGTGCACGCCCGCTTTCCCGCCGTCGCGGCGCTGTGCGCCGCACACGGCATCGACCTGGCACGTGACCCGGTACCGGTGACTCCCGCAGCGCACTACGCCATGGGTGGCATTCTCACCGATCTGGCGGGGCGCAGCACGGTTCCCGGCCTGTGGGCGGTGGGCGAGTGCGCGGCCACTGGCCTGCACGGGGCAAACCGTTTGGCATCCAACAGCCTGCTCGAGGCCGTGGCACTGGCCGAGCGGGCTGCCGCCGACGTCGTGGCGGGTGGCGGCCCGGCACCCGGCCCGCGTGCTGAGCCAGTCGCGGCAATCACCGGTCATGCCGATGCAGAGCGCGTACGCAATGAGGTAGGCCTGCTGATGTGGCACGGCTGTGGCCTTGAGCGCGATGCCCATGAGCTCGGCAACACGCTCGATGCGCTCCACGCGGTACCGGCTCCCGCCGACCCCGAGGCCGCTGGCCTGCTGGAGATCGCACGCCTCACCGTGCGTGCCGCCGCAGAGCGCCACGAGAGCCGTGGCGCACACTTCCGTACCGACTTCACATCTCCCGACCCTGCCGGCGCGCATCGCATCGCCTGGGCGGGCGACCTTCCCCATCACCTCGACGCGGCCGGACATGGCCTCGCCACCACCATCTCGGAGACAGCGTGAGCACTAGCGCACCGGCATGCAGCATTCCCCTGCCCGAGTCGACGATTCCCGAGGCAGAGCTCATCGCCCGTGCCACGGCAGCCCGTGCGGCCCTCGGCGACCGCCTCGTCATCCTTGGCCATCACTACCAGAAGCACGAAGTCATCGGATTCGCCGACATCACCGGCGACTCGTTTCTGCTGGCCCGTCGGGGCGCCGAGGCGACCCAGGCGGATCTGGTGGTCTTTCTGGGCGTGTACTTCATGGCCGAGGCGGCGGACATCCTGTCCCAGCCACACCAGCGCGTGATCCTTCCCGACCTGGGCGCGGGCTGCCACCTGGCCGAGTGCGCCGACATCTTCACGGTCAACGATGCGTGGCAGCAGATCACGGCACAGTTCACCGACCGCATCATCGTGCCGCTCACCTATATGAATTCCGGTGCCGATCTGAAGGCCTTCGTCGGCCGCAACGGCGGTGCAGTGTGCACGTCGGGCAATGCCGAGCGCGCCTTCCGCTGGGCACGCGAGCAGGGCGACATGGTGTTCTTCTTCCCCGATGAGCACCTGGGCCGGAACACCGCCTGCCGTCTGGGAATGCAGCCCGATGCGCCAGTGGTGTGGGATCCGCGGAAGCCCGAACTCGGCGGCATCACCGCCGATGCACTGGCCGCCAGCGAGATCGTGCTCTGGAAGGGCTTTTGCAATGTGCACACGGGCTTCACGGTGCGGCAGATCGACGACGCCCGGGCAGCGCATCCCGGGCTGACGGTCATCGTGCACCCCGAGTGCCCTCGCCCCGTCGTTGAAGCCGCCGATGAGGACGGATCCACCGAGTACATCATCCGGCGTCTGGATGAGCTGCCGCCAGGGAGTGCCGTGGCCATCGGCACCGACTGGAATCTGGTCGACCGCCTACGGATCCAGCATCCTGACAAGACGGTCTTCTGCCTGAACGAGCACCTGTGCCCGTGTGTGACCATGAACCGCATCACGCTTCCCAAACTCACGTGGATACTCGAGAGTCTGGCCGCCGGAGAGGTACCGAACGTCGTGAAGGTAGACGACGACATGGCGCGCGACGCGCGTCTTGCGCTCGACCGCATGCTCGCGCTCTGATGGATCTCGAGGCGCTGGTCACCCTAGCGCTGGCCGAGGATCTGGGTGACCGTGGCGATGTGACGTCGCTGGTAACAATCCCCGAGGATGCCCGGGCACGCGGCCGGGTGGTGGCGCGATCGGGCGGCGTGTTTGCGGGTCGCGCCTTCGGCGAGGAGGTGCTTCGCCAGATGAAGGTGGATGCCACCTGGCAGGCCGTGGACGGCACAGTGCTCTCGCCCGGCGAGCCGGTGCTGGGCGTCGATGGTCCGGCCCGTGCGGTGCTCTCGGCCGAGCGCACGCTGCTGAACGGCATGTCGCACCTGTCGGGCATCGCCACCCACACCGCACAGTTCGTGAGGGCCGCCCGGCCCGCAGCGGTGCTTGATACCCGCAAGACCACTCCAGGCTGGCGGATGCTTGAGAAGGCCGCAGTGGCCGCCGGCGGGGGGACCAACCACCGGATGGGCCTGTTCGACATGGTGCTGGTGAAGGACAACCATCTCGCCATCGGCGGCATCGATCTGCAATTGGCCGTGACGCGTGCGCGGGAGGAACTGCCCGGCGTACCGGTGGAGGTGGAGGCCGATGATCTGGCCGGCGTGCGCCTGGCGCTGGAGGTGGGTGCCGATCGGATCCTGCTCGACAACATGGATGAGGCAACCATGCGCGGGGCCGTGGAGCTGTGTCGCGGGCGCGCGATCACCGAGGCGTCGGGCGGGATGAACCTGGAGGGCGTGGCCCGGGCGGCCGACTGCGGCGTGGACTGCGTGAGCGTCGGAGCATTGACGCATTCCTCCCCCGCCCTTGACCTTTCGCTCGACCTCGACTGACGCCGCGCGCGGACCTTGCCCGCATCGTCAGCGTCGGCATCTTCGCCGTCGGCGCGCCATCGCACCCGGATTCCCCCGGGCCGACGGGAACCACCTGTATGGTCGCGCCATGACCGAATCTGAGCAGCCTCCCGACCAGCTCGGCGGAGTTTCTCGCAAGCGTTTTTTGCAGGCCGGCGCTGCAGTCGCCGGATCCGTCTATCTGGGTGGCATGGCCACCAGCGCAGCCTCAGCGGCTGCTGCAGGGCCGAGCGCCGTGCCTGTCGATTTCGGCGACATGAACGTCGTGATCTTCATAACCGACCAGGAGACCTACCACGACACTCTGTGGCCGAAGGGCTGGCTTCAGAAGAACCTGCCGGGCTATGCACAGATCACCAAGCACGGCATGAAGTTCGACAACGCGTACACCAACACGTGCGCGTGCTCACCGGCACGTTCCACAATCATGAGTGGCTACTACCCGGCACAACACGGTGTGAAGTACGTGCTGGAGCACGACCTGTGGGGGCCGAACTACCCACAGGTGGACCTGCTGCCCGCGAACAAGATGCCGAATATCGCGAGCGTCATGGCAGCCGCGGGCTATTACACCGTCTACAAGGGCAAATGGCACTGCAGCAAGTACCCGCCGGCAACCGCGCCGACCCTGCCGCAGCCCCCGAGCCAGCAGAACAACCCAAGCTACCCGCCAGATGTCAATCGGAGCGACTACCCGCCGAGCCCCATCACAGGCTCGGACCCGGTCGACATGCTTGAGCCTTACGGATGGAACCGCTGGGACGCGCCTGATGCCGGCGCCAACCAGGCCATCGATCAGATGGGTGGTGGCATCGCCAACCACGACGGCCGGATAATGGCCTCGCGTGGCCCAGTTGAGGTGGGCGACGAGGGCGTGCTCGAGTTCATCAGGAACTGGCCGGAGATCAAGAAGAGCCTCCCCGCGAGCCAGCAGAAATTCTGTCTCGTCATCTCGCTGGTGAACCCGCACGACGTACTGGCGTACCCCCGCCGGTATGCAGCCGGCGGCTACAGCAACAAGTGGTTGCAGGGCGACATGAAGCTGCCGGACACGGTCGCGGAGCGCCTTGTGACCAAGCCGAAGGCGCAGGCCATCTTCAAGGCGCTCGTGGCCAGCGGTACCGGCCCCCTCCCCAGCACCAAGGCCAAGATCAACTACCTCAACTTCTACGCCAATCTCATGAAGGTGTCAGACAATTACCTCACCAACGTGCTCGCAGCAATGCGGGCAGTGGGGTATGACGCCGAGGAGCCGGCCAACTCGCAGTTCGGGCTGCTGGGCGAGACCCTCGTGGTCCGCACCGCAGACCACGGCGAGCAGGGGCTCACCCACGGCGGGCAG
>SYFI01000030.1 GCA_005800465.1 Actinomycetota bacterium
ACCGGCGCAAAGCACATCGTGGGCCGGCACTTGGACCGTCCCCTCGGTGAGGGGAACGATGTCCCCCGCTGGCTTGATGCCCCAGTTCCGCTCGTAGATGGCGGCGGCATGCCGGTCGATCTCGGAGGCGAACACGCACTCCCCACCGAGGCCGCTCATGACCTGATGGAACCCGCCAATGCCCGCGAAGAGATCAACGAATCGGAATGCCATTGGGGCCACGATAGCCGCCGGTCAGGACGGGGCGCTGACGCTGTCACCGCGCCGCAGTAAGGTGCGCAAAGACCCTCTCTTTCACTGTGGTGGTGAGCATGGCCACGAATGCCGTTCAGGAGACCGCGGAAGCGCGGAAGAAGTTGATCATTGCCGCGTTCTCGGAGGAACTCGATCCACTGAACGAACGCTCGTCGGCTCGCGTGCTCGCCGACATGATCAAGTCTGGCGAGCCCCGGCCGATCCTTACGAGCGGCGACATCGACGGCCTCCTGTCGGCCGCGATGCTGTCGTCTGTCTCGGCGCGCGTCGGCTCGACGGACGGACGGTGGGAGGTCGTTGCGATCACCCTCTCGACGCCTGAGGGTCAGGCGATCCTGACGCACCCTGCGGTCGCGGCCGAGCGGCCGCCCAACATCTTCGGCGTCGATGTGTTCTCAACCGAGTTCGACAATGTGAGCAACCACATCGTCCTCTTTGGCGACCGCCGCCTCTCCGTTGATCAAGTCCGGGAGGCGTTCGAGGACTGGGACGCCGCGGTTCGCGCCGCCGCCGCTAGCCCCGACCGGTTGATCGCGGACCCGAACCTCTGGGCCGAGATCTACGCCTCACGCAATGACGGCGCCTATCCACACGGCGCCCCTTACAAGTATCCGTTGGGCACTGCGCAGATCCTGCTGGCGCTCCTTGAAGCGGGGGAGGTAGCGCCGCGCTTCTTTGACGGCCACTACCTGCCCTGGCTCTTGGCGAACTGCGATGGCGGTGTCGCCTCCTACACCAGCAAATACTTCCCCAATGTGAGCCTTTGGTGGTCCTTGATGGCCGGGGCCGTAGGCCCCGGCTCGCTCACGCAGATGATCTATGAGCGTGTGCGAACCATGCTGCCCCACGACTTCTCGAACGCGGTCCATCAACTGAGCCGCGAGCAGTCAGCGCAGAGCCGGGCTCACCACTTGGACGACACATGGAACATCACGCCAAAGACCGCGGTTGCCATGGCCACGGTCTTTGACCTGATCGAACAGCTGACTGGTTGGGGCGACCCTGTTCGCGATGGCACAGCGGGCATAGTCGATTGGGTGCTCATTCCCGAAACCGACGGCATCAAGGTTCCGCTCGCGCGCGGGAAGATGGTGGCGGAGGCGACTGCCAGCGGCATGACCCTGGCCGATGTCGCGAACTCGATCCGACAGGCGGTGAGCGGGGCGACGAACGCCAACTTCTACATGGGCGGTCAGAGCGGTGATCGCTTCAACTGGTTCGGGGGTTGGTAGGGGGCCATGTCGGGGGGCCATCAGGAGCCCCAATGCCGGTCAAACCGGCACGCCTGCCATCGAGACAAATGCCCTGCTCGCGCTAGGGTTGCCCGAGCCACTCCAAGAAGCTGGACGAAGACACCAAGACAGAGTTCCTAATCCTGGTGTCGGAAGTTCGAATCTTCCCGAGGGCACTTAAGGTTGACCCCGTGTACCCCGGGGTGCAGGAGACGGGTCGGCACACCGACGCGACAGCAAAAACCTGTACGGGTCCCGCGGGCGGTATGTGGGGTGCGGTCGGGTGGCTGTCGGCCTCCAACCGCGAGGTTCATGAGCCCCGCCTCACTGTCGCACCGAGCGTTGTGGTCACCGGCGTGTGGGAGCTGGCGACCGGTCCAAGGTGGTTCCCGAGCAGAACTTCTGGCTGCAGGGGATGTCCACGGCGCCGCCCGCCGCGGGCTGAGAATCACCACACCCTGGCGCAGATTATTTCGCGCCAGGGTGTTGTCTCATGCGTGATACTTTAGTGCGATGGAGCGCGTGACTATCAGGGACCTGCGGAACCACGGCGGTGATGTGGTTGATCGCGTGACGGCGGGGGAGACCCTGATGGTCACCCGGGCAGGCACGCCTGTGGCCGAACTCCGGCCGCTCCGGCGCGATGCACTTGATGCCGCCACGCTCCTCGGGCGGTGGCGCAATCTGGCCCCCGTCGATCCCCAGCGGTTTCGTGCGGATGTCGACGCAGTCGTGGATCAGGCGCTGTGACATCTGGCGAGGCGGGGCTGCTGGATACCAGCGTGGTCATCGCGCTCCCCTCACTCGCCGATCCGGCCGTACTTCCCGATGAGCCGGTCATCAGCGCGGTGACCCTTGCCGAGCTCACCATCGGCCCGCTTGTGGCACGGAGCCCTGCCGAACGCGCTCGCAGGCAGGCGGTGCTGCAGCAGGCCGAAGCCGACTTCGAGCCCCTGCCCTTCGACGCTGCGGCCGCACGCGCCTTTGGGACTGTCGCGGCAGCGCTCCGGTCGTGCGGTCGAAAGCCCGCGGCCCGGGCATTCGATGCACTGATCGCGTCGGTTGCACTGGCAAATGGCCTCCCGCTCTATACGGCGAACGTCGCAGACTTTGCGGGTATCCCGGGCCTTCGGGTTGTGGGCGTGACGATCCCGTCTGGGGCGTCTTAGCCACGAGGGGAGCAGGGCCTGATCCGGGCCCGCACCACATCTGGTCTAGGCCACTCGCAGAAGCCAGTCGCGCAGGGCGCCAAAGGTGGCGTCGTGGTCGCCGAAGTCGTGGCCCACGCCATCCAGCATCCGCACCTCCACATCCGCATGGCCGTCGGCCCGCGCCCGTTCGGCAAGCCTGTCGGCATCCGCAGGCGCCACGATCACGTCGTCGCTCCCCTGCACCAGCAGTACCGGCGCGAGCACCCGGCCCACGTGCAGATACGCCTTCGCAGCCCCGGAGTCGGGCCCGCGGCTGTGCCACCACGTGCGCGCGGTGTACACGCCCGCCGCATGAGGGCTGTCGGCGGCGAGATACATGCGGTGGATAACAAGACTGATGTCGTCCTTCAGATCGGCATCGGCGTACGGCCGGCAGATCTCCAGGAGTTCCTCGTACGACGGCGATGCCCCGCATCTGTTCATACGGGCACGACTCGACTCGGGAAGGCTCCAAGCAGTGCCGAGCCCCACCGCGCCCACGATCGGAAGACCCAGATCGTGGGCAGCGCAGTAGAGCGCAGCCGTGGCACCGAGCGAGTAGCCCGACACCAGAACGTGGTCGTAGCCCTCGCCCGCGAGCCACGTGGTGGCCGCCCGAACGTCCTCGAGCACGTCTTCCCGCACGGCCGTTCCGAAGAGCTGCGACACGTTGCCCATGCGGGTATCCATGGTGAGAATCGGTACCCCGAGCCCCGCGACCGGAGCGCGCAGAAAGCGGAGCGCGCCCACACTGAGGTTGCCCTCGTCGCCGTGCAGGTGCACGACCGCCGTGCGCCGCCCCGTCTCCTGGATCCGGGCATCGGTGGGGACGGCGTGGCGCTCGAAGATTCCGTCATGCAGGCTGCCATCGGGGCCACGCACCGTCACCAGTCGCACGTTGCCGGTCGCCCCTCTGCGCGGCGGCACTGTTGCGCGGCGCTCCTCGGGCAGGAAGCCAATCCACGCCGCGGCACGATCGGCCACCTCGGGCACCATCCCCCAGAACGTGTGGTCGGCACCGGGCACGTATTCCAGATGCACCGGAAGACCAGCGGCCCGTGCGGCCTCGGCTAGGTTCTCGCCGTCGTCACCCGGCAGCACCGTGTCATCCCCCGCCTGCATGAGCGCGACGGGCACGCCGATGTCGCGAATGCGGTCCACCGATACCGGGTTCCGCGACTCCGGCCCGCGGCACTGCCACCAGGAGCGCAGCGACCACGCCTCAGCGTCGTACGGGGAGTCGGTGGGTCCTGCCCCCCGATGGACGACGACCACATCGTCCCCACCGTCGCGGTCCACCCCGGCCCGTAGCGCCATCCGCGTCACCTCGGTGTATGTGGGCTGCGCGCGCAGGCGGGTCCACCGCGCGCGAATCGACTCCGGGAGACTCCACGGGTGGGCCAGGGTGCACAGGCCCACCACCTCTGGCGGCCGGCGCAGCGCCTGGTAGTCGGTGACGATGCTGGCACCGAGGCTGTAGCCCATGAGCACCACGCGCTCGAAGCCGATCTCCCGGGCGAGATCCATTGCCCCCGCGAGGTCGTCGGGCGTGTTGTCAAACAGCCCCCGCCGTACACCACTCCAAAGTTGGCCATGCGCGTGTTGATCGACAGCGCCGCGTACCCGTGGTGAGCGAGTTCGAAGGCAATGCGCCGGGGAAACCCACCCATGTAGTCGCCGAGCGACCCGTGCACCACGATCACCAAGGTGCCTGCCTGAGGCAGGGTGTCGTCACGCGGGCGCATGAGCAGGCCATCCCAGTGCTTATGGTCCGCAGTATGGATGATCACCAGCTCGGTATCTGCTTCCAGATCATCGTGCCCAAACTCCGTGTGGGGCCGCGCGCCAGAGCGCATGGCGACGGGGTCGGGGCGCATGTCGTCGGATGGCGGTCGCAGGTCGGTCGCGGGCGCATTATTGCCGCGGCACAGTTACCGCGCCCACGTCTGCGGGGCCACGCGCGGCCCTCGGGTGAGCGACTGCACACGGGCGTGCGATACGGGGTTCGCCCGGGCAGTGGCGCGCGCAGTACGTAATGGGTTTCCGACCAGCAGATGGTCGGGTTGGAACCGAACCAACGCGCGCCGCTCGCGCGGATGACATCTATTTCGGCATGTACTCGGCGTGCATCCCGCCAATCGGAGAGGGGTGGGCTGCAAGTGGGCTCGTGGGCGAGGTGGGGGTACAGTCGTATCCATGACCGATCTCAACGAGTCTGGCCCGCAGGGAGAAGCGCCCCCGCCAACCTTCGGTGATCTCACCAAGATGCAGCGATCTTGAGCGCTCGCACGAATGATGGTGCGCACCCTGCTCACCGTCGCCATCCTCATCACCGTCTATGCGGTGATGTTGCCAAGCGACCTCGCCGATGGCAACGTCGGCGTGCGGCTTGTGGGCTCGTTGCTGGTGTTCGCGGGAGTGCTTGCCCTGCAGGTCGATGCCATCACCCGGGACCCGCTGCCCGACTTGCGAGCCGGGTCGTCCATGATCACCGCCGTCACCCTGCTCGTGCTCATGTTCGCGATGACTTACGCCACGCTGGCCAGCGCACACCCCGAGTGGTTCTCGCAGCCCTCGGACAAGTCGTCGGCCATCTATTTCACGGTCACCAATCTGGGAACCGTGGGATTTAGCAACATCACTGCCGTCAGCCATACGGCACGGTGGGTGGTCACCGCCCAGATTGTCGTCGACCTCACTCTGGTGGTGGCGCTCGGCCGCGTGCTGTCCAGCGCAGCCCGGGCTGGGCGTGTGCGTGAGGAGCGGCTGGCGTCAGATGCCGGACGCACGACGACCGACGACCACCCTACGACCTGACGGTGTTGGAGAGTGCCGAGGTGCTAGTGGGGGTGATGGCCCGCACCTGAACCTTGCCACCGCGTCGCACCGATGCCCGGATGGTGCCATTCGTGTGGGCCATGCGACCGATCAGGCGTCCATTGGCAAATACCTGGTAGCCGGTGGCACCCGGGCTCATCGTCATCCGAATTGTGAGGCCGCGGGGGGTCCGCACCACCGAGCGAAGGCGTGGGGTTGCCAAGATGTCGCGCGAATGGATCCCACCCGGGCGTCTGCTTACCGGTGGCGTGGATGGGTTACCGGGAGTGGGGCTACGTGAGTCACCATCACCGCGGGGATTGGGAGTGGGTGTGCTCGGTGTTCCCGGGGCGCCGGGGGTACTCGGGGCACTTGGGGTACTGGGTGCCGGGATGGCCGGGACGATCCCGGAGTTGATGTCAAGCAGGAGGTTGGGCGACTGCGGTCCGATACCGGAGATGACGTTCGTCGTGGCCCCTTCCCGGATTGCGGCAACCACGGTGGCCGGAGTGGCACCGGTGCTGCCCGAGAGCAGAAGCGCCGCGGCACCAGCCACGTGCGGCGATGCCATGGACGTCCCCGACAGCGAGCGTGATCCGGTGGTGGAGGTGTTGGAGGCCGACACGATTGCTGAACCCGGCGCGAACACATCAACGCACGATCCCCAGTTCGAATAGCTGGCCATCGCATCGTTCGCTGCTGTGGCCCCCACCGTGATGGCAGAGGGCTCCGCCGCCGGTGACGCGCCGCATGCGTCGGCATTGCTGTTACCTGCCGCGACGGCGAACGTGATGCCATCGGCAACCGCCGCCCGCACCGCGGCATTCAGCGCCTGCGAGTAGCCGCCGCCCAGGCTCATATTGGCGACAGCGGGCACGTCAGCCTGATGGTTGCTGATTGCCCAGTCAATGCCGGCAATCACGCCTGACGTACTGCCACTGCCAGCGCAGGAAAGCACTCGAACCGGAATGATGGAGACCGCTGGTGCGACGCCGAAGGTGGCTCCGCCCACGGTGCCGGCCACGTGCGTTCCGTGGCCGTTGCAGTCGGTTGCTGGATCAACGGCGGGATTGGCGGGGCTGGCGGCGTGCAATGCGTCGAATCCTGATTGCACCCGGCCACCGAAGTCCACGTGGTCGGCCTGCACGCCGGTGTCAATGATGTAGGCGGCCACCCCTCCGCCGTCGAGCGGTGCGGTGATGCGGCCGTCCAGCGGAAGCGCGCGCTGATCAATGCGGTCCTGCCCCCACGAGGTGACGGCGCGGTCCTGGGCGGCACCCGATCCCGGGGCCGCCGGAGGTGCTGATGGGGGCGCGGGTGCCGGGGCCGACGACGCCATGGTCCACGTGAGCGTGGGCGCACCTGATGTGCCGCCCCAGCCATCAATGGCGAACAAGTACGAAGTGCCCTCAGTCACTGGAACCACGATCTGGCTCCATGTTGCGGCTCCTGCCTCCGCGTCGTCGTTCTCGGCCAAAGTGGAGAGCCCGGCGACCGTGTTCCCGGTATACGCGCCAAGCAGCGTGTCGTAGGTGCTGCCACGAGTATCGAGGGTGAGGGTGCCGGTGGCGGGAGCCGTCCAGCGGTACCAGATGGATGCGCTCGCACCCGACCCTCCATGCGACGGCTCCCCGGTCTCGCGCGTCGCCTCCACGGTGGATCCGGTGGCGGTGCCCGAACTGCTCAACAGGGATGACGCACTCACAAACAGGTCGTTCGCCGGCGCCGCTGTGGGCACCGTGAGCGCCCAGGTCAGCGTGGCAGCGCCCCACTGTCCGCCCCATCCGTCAATGGCAATGCCGTATTTGGCACCTGCAGTGACGGCAAATGAGATGGCACTCGTGAGGCCCCCACCCGAGTCATCGTTCGCCGCCAGCAGCGTGAGCGAGTCAAGGGCGCTTCCGGAGTACGCGGCAAGCATGGTGTCGAACCCGCTCCCCAGCGTGTTCATGCGCACAGTCCCCGATGACGGAGCGGTCCATGTGAACCACACGGATGCCCGCCCGGTCGACGAGAAGTGCACGGGCTCGCCGGTCTCGCGCGTGGCCCCGTCGGTGGTGGTGGCGACACTGCCGCTGGTGCCGGTCATCGCCCGGCTGCTGGCAAAGGCGTCATTCGACGGCGCAGTTGCTGTGCTCATGGGCGGAACGGGTACGCCGGGCGATGCATCGATGCTCATTGGACGGTCGGGCTCCACCAGCAGCACATCGGGGTCACTGTTGAGGCGGGCGATGTCGGCCTTGTCAAGATCGGCGACAAACCCCTTGCCAATGGCCCTGAACGTGTCGCCCACGTCGTTGCCCCGGCGCTCCTCGGTGCGCACCTTGGCGGTCAGGTTCGCAGCTGGATCGATCATTATGATCTGCGGCGTCGCGGTGTCGGCCGCCGATGCCGCTGCCGTACCCAGCGCTCCCGCGATCGCGATGCCGCCGAGAAGGGCGACGAGTGCACGCGGAGTACGGAGGGTGGGGAGGGAAGACATGTCGTGAGGCTACGTCCGGAAACATTGGTTTGGGCGATCCGCACAGAAACCGCCACAACCCTTCACAGACTTCTCACAAACCGGGGAGAGCGGTACGAGGTCTAGCGGGGGGCGCGCACCATGTTCGACGCCTGTGATGTGCCCTGGGTAGTGACCATCTTTACCGTGATCTTCGCGCCCTTTCGCACCTTGCGCCTGATCGTGGGCGTGTGCGATGCCGTGGTCAGCACAAGCTTGCCGTTGACGAACACCCTGATCTTCGCGCCCTTGGGGGCGGTCACCACAATTCGCAGGCCCTTCTTTGTGCGCTTAAGCGACTTGATGCGGGGGACCTGCAGTGCGGTGACTCCGTTAATCGACTGGCTGTTCTTTTGGGCTGCTGGCATGGGCACCGATGAGGCCGCGGCAAACAGGAGAAGGTTCGGGGAACCGCCACCCGGGTTGCTCACGACGCCGGGAGTTGCTCCGTCGATGATCCCTTGCCTCACCTGCGCAGGAGTCGCGCCGGGCACGCCCGACAGCAGCAGGGCAGCCACCCCGGCCGCATGCGGTGCGGCCATCGATGTTCCCGACAGCACCTCGGTTGCCTTGGGATCGCTGCTCCAGGCCGACTCGATGTCCACGCCTGGGGCAAACACGGTCACGCAAGGGCCGTAGTCAGAGAACGGGGCACGGTCGTCCTGAACATCGGTTGCGCCCACCGAGATGGCGGTTGGAGCGGATGCGGGCGACATCGTGCATGCGTCGGTGTTGCTGTTTCCAGCGGCCACAGCCATGGTGATGCCATCTGCGGTGGCGGTATCAACGGCACGGTTGAGCGCCGATGACGACGGCGTTCCCATGCTCAAGTTGGCGACGGCCGGCGTGCCGGCCACGTGGTTGCTCACCATCCAGTTGATACCCGCGATGACGTCGGACACCGATCCGTCGCCGGTGCACCCGAGCACCCGTACGGGTACAACGCGCGCCATGGGCGCCACGCCGTAGTGCCCGCCCGCGATGCTGCCGGCCACGTGCGTGCCGTGCCCGTTGCAGTCCTCGGTGCCGCTCCCGTCGCCCACGCCATCCAGACCGCCGAGCACACGCCCACCGAACTCCTCATGACTTGCCAGCACGCCGGTGTCGATGACGTACGCGGTCACGCCGGTGCCGTCAAGTGGCACCGCATACCGGTTGTCGAGGGTTTTCCCGCGCTGGTCCAGGCGGTCAATCCCCCAGTCAAATGCCTCGCGGTTCTGCGGCAGACCGGGCCCGGTGACAGGCGCCTGAGTTGAAGGGTCGGTGGTTCCCGGTCCGGTGGGTGCCGGGCCGGGTGCCGGGTCGGTGGGCAGCGGGGTGATGGGCATGGCGGGCGTCACTGGGGCGCTGGCGGCGGATGCGCTGCCCTGGCCCACGGCATTGGTGGCGCGCACGGTAAACGTGTACGCCACCCCATTGGTGAGGCCGGTGATGCCGCAGGTGGTGAGCGCGGTGGTGCAGGTGGTGCGGGGGTTGCCGCCCGATGCCACTGCGGTGTAGTCGGTGATGTCAGACCCACCGTTTGAGGTGGGTGCGACCCACAACACCGTGGCGGCACCGTCGCGCGCGATTGCGGTGACGCTCTTCGGGGCGCCAGGCGCGGTGGGCATGACGAACCCCGATGACGCACCAGACCACTGTGAGGCGCCCTGCGTATTGGTGGCCATCGCCCTGCAGGTATATGTGGCCCCCGGGGTGAGGCTCACGATCGGTACCGACGTGTCGGTTGATGTACCGGTGCGTGTGATGCCGCCAGTACTCGACGAGCACGACACGGTGTAGGAGAGGATTGCCGATCCGCCGTCAGACACCGGGGGGGTCACCGACACGGTCACGGAGGTGCCATTGGGCGCCCCGGCACCGACAGCCAGCGGTGGATCCGGCGCCGTGATGGGTGCCACCGAAACAAAGTTCCACCCCAGCGCCACCGATCCGGTCGCCCCATTCGCCCCATCGATGGCGATGCGGTAGGTGGTGTTGGGCGTCACGGTGAACGACATGCCTCTGCGGGTGCTGCCGAGCGGTGTGGTGTCCGTGGCCAGCACTGGGGTAAGCGCACTTACCGCGGTGCCGGTGTACGCGCCCAGCAGCGTGGCGAACGAACTGCCGGTGGTGAACAGCGACACCACACCGTGATCGAGTGCGGTCCACGAGTACCACACCGATGCGGCGCCACTGCCGCCGTGGGTCGGCTCTCCGGACTCGCGACTTGCGAAGGCAGTCGATCCCGCCACGCTGCCCTGAGACCCGGTAATGGCCGTGGCCTGGTCGAAGGTATCGTTCACGGGGGCGGTGGGCGTGAGCAGCCAGTTGAGTTTCGTGTTACCGCTGGTTCGCCGGTATCCGTCAATGACGATGCGGTATGTCGTGCCTGCGGTCACGTTGACGCTCACGGAACTGGTGAGCCCGGTACCGAAGTCGTCGTTGGCGCCACCGGGCAGCACGGTGAGTGCTCTCACGGCCGACCCCGTGTAGATGGCGAGCATCGTGTCGTAGTTACTGCCCACGGTGGACAGCGACAACGTGCCCGTGTCGGTGGCGGTCCACGAATACCAGATGGAAGACCCGTTGTTACCCCAAACCGACAGCGGCCTGGGCTCGCCGGTCTCGCGCGTGGCGCTGCGCGTGGTGCCGGTGATGTTGCCGCTTGCCCCGGCAATGCCAGTGGCTGAGGCGAACGAATCGTTGCCCGGCGCAGCGTTGATGCTCACATGCTGGTCGGGCTCTACGCTGATAACCGACGGGTCGTTACGCAGCCGGGTGATGTCGGCTGGATCCAGGCTGGCCGCGAAGCCATCGATGGCGGCGGTGTAGACGTCGGTGACCTCGTTGCCGCGCATGGCCTCAGTGACGGCCTTCGCGTTGGCGTTGGCCGTGGGTTTGAGCACCACGATCTGCGGCGTGGGATCGGTGGTGGCACCCGATGCCACGCCCGCCGCCAGGCCCATCGCAACGATCGCCGCTCCACCCAGAAGAAGGGCACGGGACAATCCATGAGATGAGGAGGCACCGAGACGCATGGTGCATACAGGCTAGGCGGGTTCCCTCTTCGAAAAGTCGATCTCGGGTGTATCAAGGCCACAGTTCACGTTTTTCTCACACTTTGGCGGCCGGTAGCCTCATTGCGTGCCTCCAGCGCCTCCCGTCATCCTGCTTCCGCCATCCGAGGGCAAGGCCCCCGGTGGCGACGGACCCATGGCTGCCATCGATACCGGCGCCTTCCCGGAATTGGCCGGTGAGCGTGCCCGCGTGCGTGACGCCGTGCGAACCGTGCTTCGCAGCAGGGTGGCAGCAGAGAAGCTGCTCGGGGTGCGTGGTGCTCATCTCGATCGCGCCCTCGCAGAGTGGGCTGGCCTGGACACTGCCCCCACGCTGCCAGCGGCGTACCGGTACTCGGGCGTGGTGTGGGGTGCCGTGGGAGTGGACGACATGCCCGCCGCCGTACGCCGTCGTCTGATGGCCCGGGTGCTGGTTCCGTCGGGCCTGTGGGGCGTGGTGTCGGCTGCCGATCCCATCCCGGCCTATCGGCTCAAAATGGGTGCACGTGTGGCACCCATCGGGCTTCTTTCAGCCTTTTGGAAGCCGCGCGCGAGCCTGGTCGTCGCGGCCCGGGCACGCCGGGGCGCGGTCATCGATCTGCTGCCCATCGAGCACGCGGCCGCATTCGACTTCGCGCAGTTCCGGCCGGGCGCGAGGGTGCGGGTGGACATCGTGGACGACACCCCTGGCGGCCAGCGGTCGGTGGGGCACGCGGGGAAGTCGCTGAAAGGTGCGCTGGCCCGGGCAATTGTGATCGAGGACGCCCGTACGGCAGCCGATGTGGCCGACCTTCGGGTGGAGGGCCTCGAACCCGGACGCCTGGAAGACGACGGCAGCACCGTTGTCTTCAGGCGTCGGGTCCACGGCTGACTACTTCTTCTTCGGCGCAGCCTTTGCAGCGGGCTTGGCAGCAGGCTTCTTCGCGGTCGCCTTCGCTGCAGTCTTGGCCGGTGCCTTTGCAGCAGCGTTGACCGGCGCCTTCGCAGCCGGCTTGGCAGCAGCCTTCTTGGCAGCAGGCTTGGCCGTTGCCTTTCCAGCAGCGTTGACCGGCGCCTTCACAGCCGGCTTGGCAGCAGCCTTCTTGGCGGCAGGCTTGGCAGCAGCCGGCTTGGCAGCAGCCTTCTTGGCAGCAGCCTTGGCAGCCGGCTTGGCAGCAGCCTTGGCAGCCGGCTTGGCAGCGGGCGTCGCAGCAGCCTTCTTGGCGGCAGGCTTGGCAGCGGGCGTCGCAGCAGCCTTGACCGGGGCCTTCGCAGCCGGCTTGGGAGCGGCCTTTGCAGCCTTCTCTTCAGTGGCTTTCGCAGCAGCCTTCTGCAGGGCAGCCTTGGCCATGGTGGCCGCCGACGGTGGGGTTGACGACAGCGGCGGGCGCACGGCCGGGCGCATACCGGTGCGGCTCTGCTGGGCGGCAGCGGCACGGGCGGCGGCCGCGGCCTTCGGGTCGGCCTTGGGCGGCGGCTTGGGTGCCACACGCTTGCTGCTCGGCTTGTGCTTAATAACCAGCCTGCCGGCAAGGGCGTCGTCGATCAGCTGGCCGGCGCCCTCCTCGTCCACGCGGCGGGCGTACATCAGCTCACTCACCAACACGCGACGGGCGCGCTCAAGCATCTGCATCTCACCGGGCGACAGGCGGGCGTCCTGCTGACGGCGCTCGAGGTTGCGCACCACCTCCGCCAACTCCAGGATGTCGCCGCTTCGCAGCTTCTCCTGGTTGCGCTTGAACCGCTGGTTCCACTGCGCGGGCATCTCGCTGCCCTCGGCAGCGAGCACCGACAGCACCTCAGACACCGCACGCTCATTGATAACCGGGCGCAGGCCGGCGGTCTCGGCGTTCTCGGACGGCACCATCACGATCATCGGCGGCTGCAGGATCTCAATCGTCAAATACTCGCGCCGCTCACCACGGATCTCGTGAAACTCCTTGGCCAGAACGGTTCCCGCACCGTGGTGCGGGTAGACGACCTTGTCCCCAACCTCGAACATTCAATCTCCTCGTGCAATCAGATCGCGCCTCGGGCGGCGGACTCATTCACGCGCTCCGGTCGGACCCTCTGGGAGATCCGGTGCGCCGTCAAGTGTCCCCACATGGTACCGCCTGCCCGGGCGGCCCTTTCGATGCGGGGATCTGGTGCTGGCTACCAGTTGGCGGGCCAGCGCTCCAGCGAGTCCTTGTGCCGCCGCTCGCGCTCGCGTCGCGTGATCTCCTCGGGGTCAGCGGCTGCCTTCTTGGCATTCCGCAGCGCCTCGATCATGTCGTAGCGGCGTTGTTCCTTGTCCTTCGCGTCCTGCGCGGCCTTACGCTTGGCGCGGGCGAGGGTGCTGTCATGGTGAGCTCCGAACACGACTCCGCAGAGTAGCGCGATCTGAGGATCGTGCCTACGCTGATCAACTGATTACGCCCGATCCGGCGAGAATTAGGACGATCAGCCCCAGTGCCACGCGGTACACCACGAAGATGTAGAGGCTGTGCTTGGTGAGCCATTTGAGCAGGAATGCAATGGAGGCATAGCCCACGATGAACGACACGACGGTGCCCACCAGCACCGCTCCGACACCCGCGTCCATCGACCCCGAACCGCCAAGCTCCTTGGCCAGTTCGTACAGGCCCGACAACACGATGGCAGGGATGGAGAGCAGAAATGAGAACCGGGCGGCTGCCTCGCGGTCAAAGCCCATCACGAGGCCAGCGGTGATTGTGGCGCCTGAGCGGGACACCCCGGGGATGAGCGCCAGCGCCTGGGCCAGGCCCACCACGATGGCGTCCTTGCGGGTTACCGATTCCACCGGGCGCCTCTTCGATCCCAGCGCATCGGCTGCGCCAAGCAGCAGGCCGAGCACGATGAGCGTGATGCCCATCAGGTACAGGCTGCGGGCACCGGTCTCGATCTGGTGCCGGAACAGAAATCCGATGATGCCGATAGGGATGGTGCCGATGATCAGATACCAGCCCATGCGCGCGTTCAGATCTGAGCGCAGGCGCGGGCGGGTGAGGCTCCTGAACCACGTGGTCACCACGTTCCACAGATCGCGCCGGAAGTAGATGACCACCGCAGCCATGGTGCCCAGCTGGATGATGGCGGTGAACTCGGCGCCAGGATCGGACCAGCCGAAGAACGCTGGGACGATGCGCAGGTGGGCGGAACTGGAAATGGGAAGGAACTCGGTGAGCCCCTGCACGATTCCAAGCACGATTGACTGAAGGAGTGACATCGGGACGGCACCCTACCCGGCGTGACGGGTGCACCCAGCCGCCGCCGCGGCCGCGATCAGGCCGTTATCAGCCCTTGGGAATGCGCGCCAGCAACACGTCGCAGGCGGCATGCCGCGACAGGTGCAGCGCAAATGATCCGAGCAGCAGGCGCTCAATCTTGCCGCGTTCGGCTCCGGCTACCACCAGGTCAACGCCGTGCTCCTCGGCCCACAGGCACACGGCATCAGGCGGATGCCCCTGCAGCACGACCGGCTCTGCGCCCGGCACCCCGGCCACGGCCTCGGTGAGCCACTCGAGCGCGGCGCCCTGCATCACCTCGGGGTCCGGGATAAACACCCCGCCCTCCCCCATGTAGGGAGGTGGCATGGAAATGCTGGTCACATGCAGCACGGAGAGGCGTGCGCCCGTGAGCGCGGCGATGCGCGATGCCTCACCAAGGGCCCTCTGCGACCCCGGGCTGTCCTCAATTGCCACGGCGATGTGCTGGTAACTGTCCATACGGCAATCGTAGGGTGTGCAACCGGGCGGCGGTAGGATCGGCACGTGACGGATCTCGCACCCCTTGCAGAGCGCTACGACGGACTCATCCTCGATCTGGATGGCTGCCTGTGGGTGGGTGACCGCCCCGTTGGCGGTGCCGCGGCCGCAGTGGATGCGTGGCGGGCATCTGGCCGCCCACTGGTGTTTCTCACCAACGACCCGCGGTCGGCGCCCGACGAAGTGGTGCAGCGACTGTGGGCCCATGGCGTGCGTGCATCGCTTGACGAGGTGGTGACCTCCGGCGTGGTGATGCAGGAGTACCTGGCCGAACGCTTTGCCGGTTGCACGGCGGTGGTGGTGGGAAGCCAGGCCATGGTGCGACATGTGCGGCTTGCGGGGCTTCGCGTCATCGCCGATGTGTCGCTCGTTCCGGATGCCGATGTGGTGGTGCTGGCCAGCCATCCCGGCCTTGCCGACCCCGAACTCACGTGGGCGGTGCGTGCTGCCTATGCCGGTGCCGCGGTGGTGGCGACCGGTCGCGACCCGGTCGTGCCGTCGGATGCCGGGGTGATCCCCGGAACCGGTGGTGTGGTTGCGTATGTGGAGTACTGCTCAGGTGCCGAGGCCGTGGCGGTGGGTAAGCCGGGCGCCCATGCCTGGCGAATTGCCCGTGAGCGCCTCGGGGTGGACGGCCCGGTGCTGGCGGTGGGCGATCGGCTGGACAGCGACATCGGAGGCGCGGCGGCCGCGGGCATTGATGGTGCCCTGGTGCTCACCGGGGTGAGCGATACCGCAGATGTACAGGCATGGGATGGTGCCCAGCCAGTGGCGGTGGCCGCCGATCTGGGCGCCCTGCTTCTGGCCTAGCTGGGTGGCTCCAGCGACGCGCTCTCTCGCACCACCCGGCGATTGACCTTTCCGGAGGCAAGATGCGGCAGCTCGTCGCGCCACTCCATTGCGGGTGCCGCATGAATACCCAGTTCGTGTGCCACGGCCGCGTGGATCTCCTTCGCCGCCGCCTCGGTGTCGGCGCCGTCCACCGCCACGGCCACCGCGACAGGCCGCATGAGCCCACGGTCGTCGTGGCGTCCCACCACCACCACCTCGGCGACCGCTGCATGCGAGAGAACCACGTTCTCCACGGCCACCGGGCTCACCCACTTGGCGTCCACTTTGAAGAGATCATCGGCACGGCCCACATGCCGGTAGATGCCCTGCTCCTCAATCACCATGTCGCCCATGCGGATCCACTCGCCCATGAGCAGGTCACGGGTGAGGTCGGCGCGGCGGAAGTAGCCGGATGTGTTGCTGTCGGACTTGATCCACAACTGACCGGCAGTGCCGCTTGGCACGGGCACGCCGTCTGCGTCGCGCAGGGAGACCTCGGCACCCGGGACGGGTCGCCCGAGGCTTCCGGGCAGGTCATCGCCCGGCCGGGTGGACAACACCACGTTCGAACACTCCGAGCAGCCGAGGCCCTCCACCACGTCGAGCGAGGGCATCACCTCGCGCAGACGCCTGAGCACCGTTGCGGGCAGGGAGTCGCCTGATGATGCCCCCATGCGCACGGTGCTGAGGCCCTCGATCTGATCCGGGTGCCGGTTGACGAACTCGGCCAGCTGCGACCAGAAGGTGGGAACGCCGGTGAGCACAGTCACTCCGTGGTCGCGGCAGGCGTGCATTACCGTGCGCACGTTCGGAGTGATGCGCGTGTGGATGACATGGGCACCACATCCGAGGGGGCGGAAGAACCCGTTGCCGAATCCGAGTGACGTGAAACCGCGCGAGACTGCGTGACAGGTGTCGCCGGGCCCGAGCCCCAGCACCTCGGTTGCGTAGCCGTCCACCGAGGTTCGCATGTCGCGATGGGCATGGACCGCCCCCTTCGGGCGTCCGGTCGAACCCGACGAGAACACGATGTACGCCGGGTCCTCGGGGTGTACCGCGGCCACGGGCACCGGTGTGCCCTGCGCCAGATCATCGGAGGTCATGGTGCGCCATGGGCCCTCTGGCACCGGTACCTCGGTCACCACGATCGCCGGCGCGGCGTCGTCAAGGATTCCTGCCAGCATCTCGTTGTTCCCATTCGGATCGAGGGGGATGGCCACCCCGGCTGCGGCTGCGGTGCCAAGCACGGCCTGCATCCAGTGGCGTCCATCGCGCAGCACCACGGCAACGCGCTCGCCCGCGCAGAGGCCCGCTCCGCGCAGTGCCCCGGCCCCGGCCCCAACGGCCGCCGAGAGGTCGTCGTAGGTCCACGTGCCGTCTTCGTCGGTGACCGCCGGGGTACGTCCGCGTCCATCGCGCCGGTGGCGCTCCACCAGCAGGTCCACCAGATTTGCCTCGCGGGTCGCGCTGGGAGGAAAGGGGGTGGCCGCCAACGGTGTCGCCATGACCTCGGCAAGCGCATCAAGCGCATCGGGGGGAACCCGGTTGGGCATAACAAGGATGGCGTCGGTGGCACCGGCATCGGCAAATGCGCGCAGGCGGGATGCAATGTCATCTGGGCTCCCCACAAGGCCCTTGTGCTCAAGCCAGCGCAGGTACTTTTCAGGCTCGCTCTCGAGCGCGGTGGCCTCGGGCGTGACCCATGCGATGGCCTCTTCGGGGTCGCGCATGGGAAGCGCGTAAAGGTAGGTGGCCACCCGGAGGGGCGCCTCGATTCCAGCCGCCTCCCGCGCGGCAACGGCGATGGCCACGCGCTCTGCCAGGTCGTCCGGCTCGAGGAATGCGGCGAAGATCCCATCGGCACGCTCACCGGCGATGCGCAGCAGCCGGGGGCGGTGCGCGGCGATGAGGATGGGCGCCGTGGTGGGCCCGGGCGCGCATGGGGCATCGATGATGAGCCCGTCCACGGTCGCACCGTCGGGGTTCGCGAACATCGCGCGCATCACGTCGAGTGCCTGCAGCAGCCCTGCAGTGCGTTCCTTCGGCGGCACGAATGGATACCCGTACGCGTCGTGTTCACCCTTGTCCGATCCGGTACCGATACCGATCACCAGACGGCCGGCCGAGATGTGCTGCAGCACCGAGGCCATCTTGGCCCCGAGCGCCGGGGGGCGGTAGGCAGCCGACAGCACCGCGGTGCCAAGGGTGATGCGGTGTGTGACCGCGGCGATGGCAGCGAGGCCGGTGAAGGCGTCAAACGCCGCGTCCCGGTGCAGCCGTCCCGGGGTCCACAGGTGGTCGTTCAGCCAGACGGAGTCAAACCCCAGCGACTCGGCACGAATGGCCGCGTCGCGAAGATCAGGCCACGACGATGCGTACTGCGGCAGCCTGACGCCCAGCCTGAGGCCGGGCCCATTGCCCAGCGGGGTCATCCCCCGAGGACGAGCACCACGTCGACGTCAGGCTGCACCGTGACGGCCTCCGATTCGATGGTGCTTCCCGCGACCAGGGCATCTTCCGACTTCGCGCCCAGATCTGCAGCAACCTGCTTGGCGGCGACGTCCTGACCGGTGCGGAAGTACGCGATGGTCGTCGGCTGCGCGGCAGCGTTGCCCTTGCCCACATTCACGTACCCGATGGCCTGCGCCTGCGACTGCGTCTTGGCAGCCAGGCCCTTGGTGGCGGTGCCGTTGAGCACCACCAACTTGATCTGGTCACGGGCCGGTGCACCGGAGATGGTGGAGCCCGTTGTACCGGTAGTCCCCGTGGTCCCTGTGGTGTCAACGGTCGCCGTAGTGCCCACGGTGTCGATGGCAGCGCTGGTGGCGGTGGTATCGGTGGGTGCAACGGTGGCGGTGGTCTCAATCGCCTGACCGACCGGCGGCAGCGTAAGGCCGCCACCGTCGCCACGGGCGAACCACCCGATGACAAAGCCGATGACGATGCACGAAACACCTAGGAGCACAGGACGTGCCCAGCCGTTGGTGCTGCCGCGAGATGAGTCGTTTGCAGCCATAACCGTCGACACTCTACCCCAACATCACGATGTGTGTGTCACGGAGCCCGTTGGCAGTGCTCGGCGCCGGGGGCTGCTGCTATGTTTCCAGCAGGTCGCAGGGCCATCTGGCGCCAGCAATTGTTGATCCGCGCCGATCGCCTCCGACCTCCTTGTCCGCATCGGTTCCCCCTTGGGGCCGACGCCCGTAATGCCCCACAGGCACGGGCCGAAATGTGCGAGATGGCATGACTGCATCCTCAGAGACCACCGAGGTCCTCGCCCCCGCCGAGCGGCTTCTGGCTGCGCTCGCCGATCCGGCGAGCTGGTGGCCCGACGTCGTGCTGCGTGAGCACCAGATAGAGGCCCTCGACGAGCTCGCCGTGCGGCTGCGTGCAGGTGAATCGCGCACATGGGTGGATGCCCCCACTGGGTCGGGCAAGACCATCACCTTCTGCGCACTTGCCGCAGCGCTCGACGGATCAGCACTCATTCTCGTTCCCCGCCGCAACCTGGCCGAGCAGACCGCCACCGCACTGCAGACCTTCTTCCCCAGCCTCAAGTTCACGGTGGACGGGGTGGCGGGCATCGGGACCCCGGGGGTGACCATTTGTACGTATCAGGCGGCGCTCCGCCATGTAGATGAGGCCGATTGGGAGTCGGTGACTTTGCTGGTGTGCGATGAGGCCCACACCACGCTGGGCCAGCAGACCCGCAAGATGATCGACAACGCGACCAACGCGATCGTGGTGGGATTCACCGCAACTCCGGCCACCACAACGGGCCATGTGGAGCAGGTGTTCGGTCCGGTGGCCACCACGCTCGACCGCCAGGCGGCGATCGACCGCGGAATCCTGTGCCCGCTCAGGTCGCTGCGCGTGGAGCGGGCCGTCGACCTTTCCGACGTCACTCGCGTGCGCGGTGACTTCGACCAGGCCAGTCTGGGTCGCGCCCTCGACCGTGCGTTGTGGCACCGCGCCTGTGCCGATGTGTGGTCAGAGCACTTCCAGCCGCTGGGGCTCGCCGGCGTGGCCTACACGGCAACCGTTGCGCAGGCGCATGCCCTGGCCGACGAGATGGTCGAGCGGGGCGTGCGCGCCGCCGCGGTGTCGGGGCAGACGCAGAGCAGGGAATTGCAAAAGGTCCTCAGACAGTTCGGGGCCGGCGAAATTGACGTGCTGTGCAACGCCGACCTGCTCACCGAGGGCTGGGACGAGACCCGTGCCGCGGTGGTCATGCATCTGGCGCCCACCACGTCGGAGCGTGTGTTCGTGCAGCGCCTGGGCCGCGTGATGCGCCCGGCCCCCGAGAAGGAAGCCGTGTCGGTGGAGTTCCTGCCGGTGGGTGACCCCATGGGCGTGCAGACCAGCCACGACCTGTTTGGTGAGGGCTGGTACAAGCCGCTCGGTCGTGTTGCCGGGCCCCCTGAGGGCGGCGAGCGGGGCAAGCTTGCACGGGCGGCCGCGGTGCTGGCCGAACAGGACGGCGGGCGTGCGAGCCTGGTGAACCCACGTGCCAGTGCCAGCGCGCTGGTGAAGGGGTTCGTCGATGGCGGCTGGCGCGAGGCTGACCCCGGCGACATCCCCATGGGCGTTATGGAGGAGTGGGTGGAGGCCGCCGCCAACGACACCGATTGGTCTGAAGTGGCCGAGCGGGTGTCGGCCGGCTTCGACGTGCGCGGGGCGCATGCCTGGTGGGCACTGTCCGGCGTGGTGGCACGCAAGGCGCAAAACGGCGACGAGCAGCCGCTGTGGCGGGCATGGGCGCTGGCACTGCTGGTGCACCCCGAACTGCGTCAGGCACTGCCCGAAGATGCCCCACGCGCGGTGCTCGACCGCCTTCGCATGACGGCCCGCGAACGCATCCGCGCGTTGTGGTTCCACGCCGATCAGGATGGCAAGTGGGACAGCGTGGCCTCGCTCGAGCAGCAGGGGCGATCGGCCGAACGCCGCCGCCGTTGGTCGGCCCTCGACTCGGCATCGGCGTGGGCGCCCTCCTGGGCCTGGGAGGTATCTCGTGGGTTGGCTGATGTCAGCCGTCCCGGTCGTAATCAGGAGCTGCACCGCATTGCGAAGTGGGAGTCGCAGCACCTGATCGAGAACGGCGGCGACGTGGGCCTCATCGGGCTGTGGTTGCGCGCCGTGGGCGCGCCGGCCCCCGATCCCATTGCCCCACCTGACGGTGAACTGCCGCTCAAGCCGGGCGTGGCCGGACGTCTGGTGCTGGCCCTTGGCCCGGGCGACGTGCCGCAGAAGAGCGAGGACATCCGTATCGCCAGCCGTGCCGCGGGTGCCTGCGGCGGATGGGCGGCGCTTCGCGGCGCGCTGGATGCAATCGACTGGACAACGCCCGACGGCCGCCGTGCGCTGCGCGCCGCCGTGGGCACCCGCAATGCGCGTGCCCTGCAGAACCGGCGCGCGTGGAACCAACTGCGCCCCAAGTGTCCGCGCTTGCCCCCGGCCGAGGATGTGGGAATCGGCGAGCCGCCAAAGAGCGGAGGCGATGACGCCGCCGGAAAGCGCCGTCGCCGCCGTCGCCGCAAGTTGAGTACCGCCGATGTGGCCAATGGCACCTCGCCGCCCAAGGAGACGGCGAAGGAGAAGCCCGCCGCCGCCCCGGCTGCACCGCAAGGTGCATCGGCACCGGGCGATGGTGCGCCAGCTGAGGCACCGAGCTCCCCACGTAAGCGCCGCCGCCGCCATCGCAAGAAGGCCGCAGGTGCGGGCAGCGGTTCGGGCGCAGCCGATTCCACGACCGGCGCTCCCCCGGGCGAATGACTGACGGCTCCTCCGCTGCACCGCCCGGGGGCGCGGGCGCCGTGGCCGATCGCCGGTGGGCCCGGGTGCGCGAGATCGCGGCCGATATCACCCGGCTGGAGGCCGCGGAGCGTGCAGATGGCCTGAGCGATGGTGAGCTCACAGAGTTGGCCCGCTTGCGACTGGCGGCCGAACGCGCGAGCGCCCGGGCGATTCTGGCCGACGAATTGGCGGACAGCATCGCAGTGGCCGAGCGTGTGAAGCGCGCCGCTCCGGGGGCATAGTGATGGCGCTGGTAACTGTCGGGCTCGTGCTGGGTCTGCGATCGCACCGGCAGGCGCATGGCATACCGGAACCTCGATTCTTCAGCGGATCTTAAGAACCCTTACCACGGCCTTCACATTGACGACCTACGGTGGCACCCGTGCACGATGAAGAAATGACAGGCGCACTCCCGCCGCTGAGCCCCCGCCCCGCATCCGGTGACGGCCTTCCGCCGCTCGCCCCGCGGGCATCGCAGGGCGCGCAGGGACTTCCGCCGGTCGAGTCGGTTGCCCGCACCGGCGCCACGGCCTCACCCGATGCCCCGCCGCCGCCGAGATCGACGACACCGCCGAAGGCACCTGAGACGCCGCAGGCGCCACGCGAACGGGCCGTTCGCATGCGGGTGGTCACGCTGGTGGTGGTGGCCGCAGCCGCAGGTGCCATCGGCGGTGGGCTCGCCGCATCGTTCCTTGGCGGTGATGATCAGGGTGCGGCCTCTGGAGCAACCGGCAGCAGCCAGGCGGTGCCCACCGCCTCGGCCGCCGATTCGGCGATCATGCCGCTGCAGGACGCCATCTCCAGCGTGAGGCCATCGGTGGTGCAGGTACGCACTGCGGGGGGGCAGGGCAGTGGCGTGGTCATGCAGTCGCGCGGGCTCATCATCACCAACAATCATGTGGCCGGTGCCAAGGGCACCAAGGTGACGGTGGTAACCGCCGATAACCGCGAGGTGCCCGCCGTGGTGGTGGCGAGCGACCCCCAGCGCGATCTGGATGTACTGAGGCCGCAGGGGTCGGTGGGACCGGGTGCCGCGTTGGCGGCCGAGCCGGATGCCGGTCTGCGTGCCGGCGACACGGTGTTTGCCATCGGTAGCCCATTTGGGCTCATGAACACGGTCACAGTCGGCGTGGTCAGTGCCGTCAACCGCCCCGGTGATTCGGGTCAGCCCATGATCCAGACCGATGCGCCCATCAATCCCGGCAACTCCGGGGGTGGTCTGTTTGACCTCCGCGGTCGTCTGGTGGGAGTTCCCACATCAATCAACAGTCCGGTGCCCGGCAACGTGGGCATCGGCTTTGCCGTGACCTCTGCCGAGGTACAGCGGATGCTTAAGTCAGTGAAGTGATGAACGATCAAGGAGCAGTGCCAGTGAACGACGATCCCATTCCCGTGCCGGACGCCGACGCATCGCCGCGCGACCGGCTTGAGGCCGTGCTCTACGAGCTGCGCCGCGTGGTGGTGGGGCAGGACGAGCTGCTTGACCGCGTGCTCGTGGCCCTGCTCGCCCGTGGCCACGTGCTGCTTGAGGGCGTGCCCGGCCTTGCCAAGACCCTCACACTCGAGACCGTGGCCAAGGTGAGCGGTGGCGACTTCCATCGCATCCAGTTCACGCCCGACCTGGTGCCGAGTGACGTGGTGGGCGGGCAGGTGCTCACCCGTGACGGCGACTTCACCACGCGGCTGGGGCCTGTGTTCGCAAACTTCGTGCTGGCCGCCGAGATCAACCGGGCACCCGCAAAGGTGCAGAGCGCGCTCCTCGAGGTGATGGCCGAGGGCCACGCATCGATCGCCGGCGAGACGCACGCCACACCGACGCCATTCTTCGTGCTGGCCACGCAGAACCCCATTGAGAGCGAGGGCGTGTCCGCACTGCCTGAGGCGCAGCTCGACCGATTCATCTTCAAGCTGGTGGTCGACTACCCGCCAGTGGCCGATGAAGAGGAGATCGTGCGCCGCATGGCCAGCGATCCGCCGGCCGCCCGCAGGCTGCTCGACCCCGCGCAGATCATGGAGCTTCAGGCGATCGCCGACGAGGTGTTTGTAGACCACCGGGTGCGCACCTACGCCGTGCAGCTGGTGACCGCCACGCGTAACCCGGCTGAGGCCGGGTTGCCTGACCTGGCCCCGTATCTGGAGCTGGGTGGGTCGCCACGCGCAAGCCTGTCGCTCATCCGCGGTGCCCGCGCACTCGCCGTGATGCGCGGCCGGGGGTACGTGTTGCCCGAGGACGTCGCAGCGCTCTACCACGACGCCCTGCGCCACCGCATCGTGCTCAGTTACGAGGCCCTGGCCGCAGAGGTGAAGCCGGAGCAGGTGCTCGACCGCATCCTGGCGGCAGTCGCACAGCCGAAGGTGGAGATCGGTGGCGGGCGCAACGTCGCCTGACATGACCCGATCTGACGCCAGCGCCGAAGCACTGCTTCGTCGCGTGGACGTCAGGGTCGGTCGCCGTCTCGACGGCCTGCTGCAGGGTGAGCGCCAGGGGCGCCGCCCCGGGCCGGGTGGCGATGCGTCGCTCACCCGTGCCTACGAGCCGGGTGATGACGTGCGGTGGATCGACTGGCCGCTGACCGCGCGGTCGGTTGATGCCATGGTGCGCGTCCCTGAGCTCGAGCCGGTGCTCACCGCGTGGGCCTTGGTGGACATGTCGCCGTCAATGATGTTCGGCACGCACGGCGGCACGAAGATCGCCCAGGCCCGTGAGGTGCTGGCGGCAATGGGCGTGGTGCTGCGTCGACGTGGTGACCGTCTGGGTATTGCGGCCACCACCACCGGCGCACTCGATCTGATCCGGCCCCCACGCGGGGATCGCCGGGGTCTGGTCAACGCCGTGGCGGCTGTGGATGCGATGCAGCCCGACCTGTCGCCAGGACGCACCGACCTTGCACACGCCATCACGCTGCTCGGCCGCGTGGCCCGCCACAGGGGCATGGTGGCCATCATCAGCGACATGCCGTGGTCGCCGGGTCTGGAGCGCGCCATCGGGGGTCTTGGCCGTCGTCACGACGTGGTGGTGGTGGAGGTCCGCGATCGCCGTGAACGCGAAATGCCCGAGGTGGGAACGATCCCGCTGCGCGACTTGGAGACCGGCCGCACGTTATTGGTGGACACCAATGACCCGGCATTTCAGGCGCGATTTCGGGCTGCGGTTGCCGATGCCGAGACGCGCCGCAAGGGCATGATCGCCCGCACCGGGGCGCGGTACGTCGCCATTGAGCCCGGCCGCGACTGGCTGCTCGACATGGCCCGTGCGCTGTCGCAGAGATCGCGCCGGAGGCTGGCCTCGTGAGCTTCGCGTACCCGTGGCTGCTGCTGTTGCTCGTGCCGCTTGCCGTGGGCGTGGTGTGGTGGGTGTGGCGCGACCGCAGGGGCGTGACCAGCCACGCAGCCATTCCATTTGCCGACCTCGACCTGATAGCCATGGCCACCCCGCGCCGCCGCTCGACCCGTTGGCTGCCGGGCATGCTGTTGGTGCTGGCCATCGCCGGGTCAACCGTTGCGCTCGCCCGCCCGCAGACCATGACCAGTGTGCCCCGCGACGAGGGCAGCATCATGCTTGCCATTGACGTATCGGGGTCAATGGCAGCTGACGACATCCAGCCATATCGCCTTCGTGCCGCGCAGGATGCCGCCGTGGCATTCGCCGACAAGGTCCCGCGACAGTTCCAGGTGGGGCTGGTGGCATTCAGCGGTCAGGCCAACGTGCTGCTGCCGCCGAGCACCGATCGCGATGCCTTCAAGCGCGCGGTGAATTCGCTGATAGCTGACGGGGCCACCGCCAGCGGTGAGGCCATTGTCAGTTCGCTTGACGCCATCCGGTCCACGCAGCCGGGTGCCACCAAGTTGCGTAGCGCGCGGATCCTGTTGCTGAGCGATGGCGCGAACACCGTGGGCACGCTGCCCCAGGACGCAGCCCAGCAGGCCAAGGATGCCGGGGTGCCCGTGTACACCGTGGCGCTCGGCACAGCTGACGGCCAGCTGCCCGACGGCCGCCGGGTTCCGCCGGATCCCGAGTCGCTCGCCGCCGTGGCTGAGATCACCGGCGGCCAGTCATTTGAGAGCCAGGACGCCGACTCGCTGGATCAGGTGTACGGCGACCTTGGCACGTTCATCGGCACCCGCCAGGTGATGGGCGAGGCCACCTCGTGGCCCGCCGGCATCGCCGCCCTTCTGCTCATCCTCGCCGGCATCGCCGCCTGGCGCGTCAGCCCGAGGCTTCCCTGATGTTCACGTTCATCAATCCAATGTGGCTCTGGGCCCTGTTGGTGGTGCCCGCGCTCGTGGTGATCGCCGTGTTGTGGGAGCGCGACCGGTCGAAGGTGGGCCAGGCATTTGCCGACCCGTCGGTGATGGCCATCGGGTCGGACCGCCGCGCACGCACGCTGCGCCGAACCGCATTGGCGCTGGCCATCCTGGCTGCGGCCATGGGGCCAATCGCGCTTGCCCGCCCAGCGGTGGACACCACCGAGCAGAAGCACCAGGGCGCCGTGATACTTGAGATCGACACCTCGAAGAGCATGCAGAAGACCGACCTGCTGCCCAACCGGCTGGATGCCGCCAAGGTCGCAGCAAACCAGTTCCTCGACTCCGCACCGGAGGAGGTTCTGGTGGGGCTGGTGACCTTCTCGGACCGCGCCGTGGTGCAGGTGGCACCCACACTCGACCGCATCGCGGTGCGAAACGCGCTGGATCGCCTGCAGGTGAAGGAGGGCACGGCACTGGGCGATGCGGTGGCGGCCGGGCTCGGGTCGCTCTCGGGTGCGGGGGTGCTGAACCCGCTGCCGGCATCGCCCGCGCAGTCGGCCGGGCGCATCATGATCCTCACCGATGGCGCCGGAAATGTGGGTCTGTCCACCGACGACGCCATCGCCCGCGCGCAGGCGGTAAAGGTGCCGCTCTACACCGTGATGCTGGGCAACGACGCCGGCCGTCCCGATCGTCCTCCTCCGCCGCAGGTGCTGGCGGGCATGGCGACGCAGACCGGCGGCGTCTTTGCACAGACGACCTCAACGGCCGACCTCACCAAGATCTTTGAGGACCTGGGCGGAGCGCTCACGGTCGTGCCCACGGTGCGAGAACTCACCGTGCTGGCACCCCTCATTGCCTTGATTCTGCTGGCCATCGCCGGGGTGTTGATGGCGTTCTCGCGCCGCCGCCCCATCGCCACCGGACCTGGTGCCGTCATGCCGGGGCTGCCTCCGCTGGAGGGCTGACCGCGGGGGGCTATGGCCCCTCCGTGCGTAGTGGCTGGGAAACCCCCGCGTCGGGTCGCGGCGGAACGTTCCTTGGTGGGGATAACCCCCGTATTTGGCTCGAAATGGGCAGATCCGTGCGTGAATCCACGGGGCGGCACCATCTCGCCGCAGGCCGGTGCCGCTGCCATCGAGAAGGACATTCAGCCTGCGCGCGCCGACACGCTTGCCCGCCTACGCGCGCTCACGCCACCACCTTCGCGCCTCGCGCACCTCAAGCACGAGGTGTTGTCCGCGTTTGCCGTATCGCTCGCCGCCGACAAGGCCACTGCTGGCCACCTCCGCGCGGGCGGCATGCCAACCAACGACCCCAACTCACCGCTGCACGTGCGTGCATCGGCAATCAAGTCGAAGATGATGGCCGATCTTGCCGCAGCCGCGAAGCCCATTGCCATCACGGTGCCGCCGGCGCGCAACCTCTGGCCCTAGCCCAGAGTCAATCCAGGCGGGTGAACGCCTCGACTTTCGCGGCTTCGCCAACCACGAGAAGCTCATCGTCGACCTCGATGACCGTCTCTGCGGCAGCCGGCGTGTAGTCACCACCCGGTTTCTTCACGCACACAACGGTGACGTCGTGGCGGCTGCGGATACCAGCCTCCCCAAGACTCTTTCCGGACACGCTCGGTGGCACCATCGTCTCGCCCATGGCGAAGCGGGGATCAAGCATGACGAAGTCAAGGGCCCGCCCCACGAGGGCGTGGGCCACGCGGTTTCCCATGTCGCGCTCCGGGTAGATGACGCGGTGCACGCCGATGCGTTCGAGGATGGCCCCGTGGCGGCTTGTCACCGCCTTGGCCCAGACCCGTGGCACGCCGATCTCGAGTATCACCGACGTGGCGAGGATGCTCGCCTCGATGTCACTCCCCACCGCGATGAGCGCGGTCCCCACGTCCTCGGCGCCGATCTGGCGTATGGCGTCGATATCGGCGCCGTTTGCCTGCACCGCCTGCCCGATGAGGTTCATGTGGTGCTGCACGCGGGCGTCGCTGGCATCCACACCGATGACCTCCTGCCCGAGCGCCACGAGGCCCTCTGCCGCGGCCGACCCGAACCGGCCGAGTCCGATCACCATGAAATCTGCGCGCTTAGCCAACGATGGGCCTTTCCTCGGGGTAGTGGTACGACGTGCTGCGCTCGCGCAGCACCAGTGACGCGCCCAGCACCTGGGGGCCAAGGCGTCCCAGGATCATCAGCACGATCAGGATGGCATCCCCGGCAACCGGAAGCGACGAGGTGATGCCCGTGGACAGCCCCGTGGTCGAGAGCGCTGAGGTGACCTCGAACAGCGACTGCTCAAGGCCGAATTCGGTGAGCGACACCATCAGCAGCGTGCCGAGCGCGATGAGGCTGGTGAACACCACCGTCACGGCGAGCGCCACACGGATTGCTGCACCCGGAAGCCTGCGGCCGAGTAACTGCACCTCGCGATCGCCACGCAGCGACGCGATGGTGGCGATGGCGAGCACCAGCATGGTCGTGACTTTGATGCCGCCTGAGGTCGACACGCTGCCTGCGCCGATGAGCATGAGGAAGTCGGTAACCATGAGCGACTCGGGCTTCATCTGCGCATAGTCCACGCTGTTGAACCCGGCAGTGCGGGGCGAGATTCCCTGGAACCCGCCGTTCAGGATCTTGTCGCCCACGCCCATTGGTCCGAGCGTTCCCGGGTTGCCCCACTCAAACAGCAGCACCAGGCCGATGCTGAGCACCAGAAGTACCGCGGTGCCGATGAGCGTGAGGCGTGTGTGCAGGCTGAACCGGTGCACGCGGTCGTGTATGCGCTGGCGCCGGATGATCTCGCTCCACACCGGCAGCCCCAGACCGCCCGCGATGATGGCCACTGACAGCGCCCCGAGGATGACCCAGTCGTCGGAGAACGACATGAAGTTGTCCTGAAACAGGGCGAAGCCGGCGTTGTTGAACGCGGTGACCGAGTGGAACAGCCCGTACCAGAGCGCCCGCCCAAACCCCTCACCCAGTGACAGGAACCGCAGAAATAGCACCAGCGCGACCAACGACTCGATGATGGCGGTGAGAATGGCCACACCGATCAGGATTCTGCGCACCTCGCCGGGCGCGATGAGCCCTTGCTCTGCCTGCGCCGCCTGACGTCGTCTCAGGCCGAGGCGTCCGCTGATGATGAGCACGAGGATGGCCGTGAAGGTCATCACCCCTAGGCCACCCAGTTGGCACAGCACGAGGATGACCGCCTCGCCGAAGCCGCTCCAGTAGCTGGCGGTATCGACCACTGATAACCCGGTAACGGTGACGGCGCTGGTGGCCGTGAAAAAGGCGTCGCCGATGGCCGCCGGCCCCGGGGCCGAGGTGCTGATGGGCAGCATCAGCAGGAGTGTTCCCCCCGCGATGAACGCGAGAAACGCCAGTGCAACCGATTGCGCCGGGCGAAGGCGGGCAAGCGGACGGCTGCTCATGCGTCCAGTGCCAGAGCGAGCGGCAGGAGCCCAGTGCGCGTGCGTGTGGTGTCGGGGGCTGTCGGTGTCGTCACGGGCGCAACTTTAGGCGTACCATCGCGCGGTGGGCCACCTCGCCTCCCTCATGCACAAGGGTCATGCCATTGACCGCAAGGCGCTCAAGCACCTTCTCGGGCGCGTGGTCGTGTACGTGCTCATGCTCATCATCGTGCTGGCCATTATCAAGTTGGTGCCACGCATCTGGAAAGACGTCAGCGAGGGCAACCCGCTGTATGTGGCGCTTGCGATCCCATTCGAGATTCTCTCCATCGCCGGCTACGTGCTGCTGTTCTGGGCCGTGTACGGGGCCGCCGCGAAGCGCAAGGATCAGGGCGCCGATACCGCCCGCCCGCTGGGGCTGAAGAAGAGCATGCAGCTCACCACCAGCCGCCTGGCGCTCGGCGACACGCTGCCGGGCGGCGGCGCCACTGGGTTCGCTGTGCAGTTCTGGGCACTCAGCCGCGCGGGATTCAACGCCGCGCAGATCTCGCGCACCACCACCGCATTTCTGGTGCTGAGTAACACCGTCATGACGGTGATGATCTTCGTTCTCGGCATTCTCATCGGCGCGGGGATCACGCAGGGGCACCTGCACCCGGCCATCACCTGGATTTCGGCCGGCGTGGCGCTGGCGGTCATGATCACGCTGCTGCTGTTCGCGAGGAAGGGCCGCGACTTCGTGCCGCCCGACCCTGCCGATGAGAAGCCGATCACGGGCCGTTTTGCCAAGACGCGAACCCTCATGCGTCAGGTGGCCGACCGCTTTCCCCCTGGCGCCAATGACGCCATGCACATCATCCGCCGCCCCTGGGCCATCGTCGGAATGCTGGCCAACCCGGGCTTTGACTTCTGCGCCTTTTATCTGGGAATCGCGTCGGTGGGTGATCCACTGCCCTTGTCGATCATGCTCATGGCGTACTTCATCGGCCAGGTGGGCTCGCTCATCCCGTTGCCCGGTGGCATCGGGGGCGTGCAGGGGCTGGTCATTGGGGTGCTGGTGGCGGGCGGCGCCGATGCGAGTGCGGCGACGGCTGGCGTGCTGGTGTGGACCGGCGTGGCACTGGGCACACAGATCGTGTGGGGCATGTGGCAGTACATCGGTCTGCGGAAGTCCATCAAGCAGTGGCAGGCAGAGGGCGACACCCCGCCCGCGGCACCCGCCTAACTGGAGACCCCGCAGGTGTCGTGTGTGCCCAACACGACGCACCTGTGCTCATTTGTAACGGGGTCTGACCCCACCCGGGGTCAGACCCCCAATGCGCACCCCGGCGTGCACTCGGCCGTGGCAAAGCGTGCACATTTGTAACGGTGACTGACCCCATCCAGGAGCGGATTCCACTTGGGATCTGGCGCACTGCTGGGGCGTTCGTAGGGCGTGCACATTCGTCACGGTGACTGACCCCACCCGGGGTCCGACCCCAGGGGTCAACCGTTGCGTGCACCTACGTGTGCGGAAGCGCGCACATTTGTGACGGCGACTGACCCCACCCGGGGTCTGACCCCGGGCATGCCGGGGGTGCACGCTTCGGCCTTCCCAGGTCCATTACGCAGTGGCAGTCAGAGGACGTCGCCCCGCCCGTGGCGTCAACGATTTCAGCGTCTGTGGTGGGGCCCGAACTGAGGACGGTGGGGCGGTGCTAGCGGGCGCCCACGCCTGAGGGCGGGGTTTTGATGGTCTTGGGGGCTAGCAGCGCGATGAGGCCACCGAGGAACAGCACTCCGGCACCCACCAGCACTGCGGGGTTGAGGCCATCCACAAGTGCCTGGGCGCTGCTGTACGCCCCCGCCCCGGTGAAGATGGCCGTCATCACCGCGATGCCCAGCGCACCACCTACCTCGCGCACGGTGTTGTTGGCGCCCGATGCCTTGCCGATGTCCTGCTCGGGTACGGACTCGATGAGCATGTTCGAGACCGGTGCGAACACCAGCGCCATGCCGAACCCGGCGAGCAGGAAGCCGCCCACCAAACCGCCGTATGAGATGTCGGGCGTGATGATGAGCCCCATTCACAGGAACCCGGCGGTCATGATGAACAAGCCCGATGCCATGAGCGGTCGTGACCCGATGCGGTCGCTGTACGCGCCGGCAAGTGGTGCGATGAACATGGGCATGATCGTCCACGGCAGGACCTTCAGACCTGCATCAAATGCGCCGTCGCCCTGCACCGTCTGAAGGAACTGCGCGAGAAAGAACACCGCCCCGAACGTGCCGAAGTACAGGCACACCGAGACGGAGTTGGCAACGGCAAAGCCGCGGATGCGAAACAGGCGAAGCGGCAGCATGGGGCACTTCGCGCGCGTTTCCCACCACAGGAAGAGCGCGAGAAACACCACTCCCCCGATGAACGTGGTGAGGATCTGCGGCGACCCCCACCCGACCCCGGGGCCGCGCACGATCCCGTACGCCAGCCCAAACAGGCCGACGGCCACCAGCACCAGGCTCCCCAGGTCCAGGTGGCGGTCGGGGCCATACGACTCCCGCAGCTTCCACAGCGCGATGGGGGCGAGGATGAGGCCGATGGGCACGTTCACCCAGAAGATCCAGGGCCACGACAGGGCGTCCACCAGGCCGCCACCAAGAAGAGGCCCGGCGGCAACGGCAAGCCCACTGATTCCCGACCAGATGCCAATGGCCAGCCCCCGCTTGCCGGGAGGGAAGGCGTCGGCCAGCAGGGTGAGCGACAGGGTTATTACCGGAGCGGCACCCAGCCCCTGTATCACGCGGAAGAAGATGAGCCAGTTGATGTCGGGGCCAGCGCACAGCCGGCGGATGCCACCGCGAAGATGGTGATGCCGATGGCGAACACACGCCGACGTCCGAAGCAGTCGCCAGGCGCTGCGCCCGTGAGCAGCAGGGCTGCGAATGCCAGCGTGTACGCGTTGATCACCCAGCCGAGCGTGGTCACCGAGGCGTCAAGGTCACGACGCATGGTCGGCAGCGCGGTGGTCACCACCAGGTTGTCGAGCACCAACATGACAAGGGCGAGGCCGGTGATGACAAGCGCCCAGATCTGGGCGCTCTTGGATCCGGCATTTGGGGGGTCGATGGCGTGCGGGTGTCTCGTCTTTACGGCCAATCTAGGTGTCGCCGTGGGTGTACCGTTGTCGGATCTGCATCCGCCCCGATGCTGTTTTGATGCGCCCGCAATTAACAGATCGGCGACCGCCGGTGAGATCTTATTTTGGGAGGAACCCCATGGCCGACGGTGTCAGCATTCAGATCAAGGACGGTGGCCCCGCCGTCATCAGCGGTGAGTTCACCGTCACGGGTGCAGACGGCAACGTGATTGAGGGGCTCAACCCCGTGATTGCCATCTGCCGCTGTGGCAGGAGCCAGAACCAGCCGTTCTGCGACGGATCGCACTCGCAGGGCTGACTACGTGCCTGAATGAGTGTGTGAAGGGCCCGGGGATCCGGGCCCTTCGCGTTTCTAGGCTGAGTGCGTGAGCGAGGCGAGCGAGGCGAGCGAGGTGAGGCCCTCAGCGGCCACCATGGCCATACCGATCTCGTCCGGGTCGCTCACGGCGATCTCCTCGTGCAGCACCGCACGGGCCAAGGAGAGTGCTGCATCGATCGCCCGGAGGTGATCGGCGGTGAGCTGCACGACGAGAGCCTCGTCATGGTCGCGCTGGATGGGTTTCATGATCGTCATGTACCGAATGATTGCGCGGCCTCCTGCCGTTGTCAGGGGGGGATCGGTGTCACTGTGACGTCGGCTTGACATGTCCGAATCGGCACGAATCCCGTAAGGTCGGAGCATGAGCATCCGACGCGAATTCGGCAGCACGGGGCTTCAGGTTTCTCCCCTGTGCCTTGGTGGCAATGTGTTCGGCTGGACGTGCGATGAGCAGGCCTCGTTCGGCGTCCTCGATGCCTACGTGGAGGCCGGGGGCAACTTCATCGACACCGCCGCGGTGTACTCCACTTGGGTACCCGGCAACGTGGGTGGTGAGTCGGAGGCCATCATCGGCCGCTGGTTGAAGGCGCGCGGTAATCGTGCCGACCTGGTTATCGCCACGAAGGTGGGGTACCCCGGCGACCCGCACATGCGCGCCGGACTCGACCGCGCGAACATCCGTGAGGGCATTGAGAGGTCGCTCGATCGTCTGGGCATCGAGCAGGTCGACCTGTTTTACGCCCACAAGGACGACCCGGCAACGCCGCTCGACGAGACCATGGGTGTGCTCAGCGAGCTGGTGGACGAGGGTCTGGTGCGCACGCTGGCAGCCAGCAACTACTCCGCCGGGCGCCTGGCGGAGGCAATCGACGTGAGCGACACGCACGCACTCGCGCACTTTGAGGGATATCAGCCGCACTTCAATCTTCTGGAGCGCGCCGAGCTGGAGGGCGACGCCGAGGACGTGTGCGTGCGCGAGGGTCTGGGCGTGGCGCCGTACTTCACGCTGGCCCGTGGGTTTCTCACCGGCAAGTACCGGCAGGGGCAGGATCTTCCCGCCACCCCTCGTGCCGGGGGCATTAAGAACGAGTACCTCAACGACCGCGGGTGGGCACTGCTTGCCGTGCTCAACGAGGTCGCGGCCGCGCAAGGAGCCACCCCGGCTCAGGTATCGCTTGCATGGGTCATGAAGCGCCCCAGCATCAGTTGCGCCATCGCCAGCGCAACGTCGCCCGCTCAGGTGGCCGAGATCATGGGCGCCGTGGGGCTCGAGCTCACCGATGCTGAGTGGGCAAAGCTGGACGCCGCAGGGCGATGAGCACCGGGTCGGCTGAGACGCAGGAGCAGGCACCTCTCACCGTGCAGGTGTGGAGCGACTACATATGTCCGTTCTGCCACATCGGTCGCGAGCGGGTCACGTATCTGGAGCGCGAATACGGCGCAGAGGTGCAGTGGCTTCCCTTTGATCTGCATCCCGAGTACCCCGACGAGGGGATCCTGCGCGTGTCGCTGGTGGCCACCTACGGGCAGGAGGCCATTGACCGGGTGGCGGCATTGGCCGAGGCGTCGGGGCTCCCACATAACCCCAACCCGGATGTCGTTCCGCGCAGCCGCAATGCGCTTGAACTCGCTGAGTGGTCGCGCGGGTTTGGCCACGATGCACACCAGCGCATGCATGAGGCCTTGATGGATGCCTACTGGCGTGACGGCCGCGACATCGGCGATTGGGCGGTACTCGAGGATGTGGCACACAGCGTGGGGCTCGACGGAATGGTGGGTCGGCAGTCGGTGCAGCACGGGGCATTTGGCCCGGTTGTCGACGATTCCACCACTTGGGCACACTCGGCCGGCATCACCGGTGTTCCTGCGATGGTGCTGAATGGCAGACTCCTGGTGCGCGGTGTCGTGCCGCATGAGGAACTCGACGATGCCGTGCGCGCAGTTTGCGATGCCGATCCGGTCGAGGGTTGAGACCCCTCCACAGACCGCTCTACAAGGGGCATCCGGGCCCTCTGAACCTTTCAACGGAGGCCATGTGGTCGCGCCGCTCGAGGCTCGTGGCAGCCGATGCAACCGGTGGGGCGTTGACGGGGCCTTCGCGGTCATGTACCAATCCCCATCCTTCCGCGCAGGGTGCCTTCCGGCATACCTCGCGCGGTAGTGCATTTCGTATATGAATATTCGTCCGACACCCACCTCGAAGATGCCCTCCGGCGGAGTCACCGCCGAGCATCCCCCGGTGGCGCGCGCCTAGCGGCGCGGGCCCGGGAACGGTAGATCCGGAGACGTTGATGGCCGATACCGACACGCCGCGCATTGTGGTGGGAATTCCCAGGGAAGAGCGCGCGGGCGAAACCCGCGTGGCGCTCAGCCCCACGGCGCTTCCCCAGCTGACCAAGGCCGGGTTCGACATCGTGATCGAGTCGGGAGCAGGCGACGCCGCCGGCTATCCCGACTCGACCTTCGCCGAACGAGGTGCCCGGATCGGTTCACGCGACGACGTTTTTGCGGCCGACATCGTGGTGCAGGTAAACGTGATGGGCGCAGATGCCGCGAGCGCCGACCTGGCGCGGTTGCGCGAGGGGCTGATCGTGGTGGGTGCCGTGGCACCGTTCGCCCGTCCGAAGTTGGTGAAGGCCGTCGCCGACACGGGGGCGGTGCTGTACGCGCTGGAGATGGTGCCCCGCACCACCCGCGCGCAGTCGATGGACATCCTCTCCTCGCAGGCTGCCGTGGCCGGATACAAGGCCGTGCTGATGGCGGCCAATGAGCTTCCCAAGATGTTCCCGCTTCTCACCACTGCCGCTGGCACCATCGCGCCAGCCAAGGTATTTATCGTTGGAGCCGGTGTGGCCGGCTTGGGCGCCATCGCCACCGCGCGCCGCCTGGGTGCGTTGGTGGAGGCCTACGACGTGCGCCCGGCTGCCCGCGAGGAGGTGCAGTCGCTCGGGGCCCGGTTTGTCGAGTTGCCCCTTGAGACCGACCAGAAGGAGGGCTCGGGCGGTTATGCCACGCAGCTCTCCGATGAGGCCATCAAGAAGCAGCAGGAGCTGATGGCTAAGACTGTGGCGGCAAGCGATGTCATCATCACGACCGCGCAGGTGCAGGGCACCACGGCGCCGCAGATCATCACCACCGAGATGATCAAGGGAATGGGCGCCGGGTCGGTCATCGTCGACCTGGCCGCCGAGCAGGGCGGCAACTGTGAGCCCACCGTTGCCGGCGAGACCGTTGACATTGACGGCGTGATGGTGATTGGCGTGGTGAACCTGCCCGGCGAGATCCCGGTACATGCCAGTCAGCTGTTTGGCAAGAACGTGGCCAACTTCCTCGGCCTGATGGTGGTGGATGGCGCGATCGATCTGGATGTGGATGACGACGTCATCCAGCAGAGCGTTGTCACCCGTGGTGGCGATGTGGTCAACAATCGCGTGCGTGAGGCCCTGAGCCTTGTGCCGCTTCCCGAGCTCGAGCCGCCGGCCCCTGAGCCTGCGCCCGATGCCGAGTCCGAGTCCCCTGAGGAGGCTGCCAAGTGAACGTCAGTACCGAGTTCATCATCACGGGGCTTTTCGTCTTCGCCCTTGCCGGTTTCCTCGGCTTCGAGACGATCCGCCGGGTCCCGCGCCTGCTCCACACGCCCCTGATGGCGCTTACCAACGCGCTGTCGGCGATCTCCCTAGTGGGTTCATTGGTGGTGCTGGGTCGCCAGTACTCCACCTACGCCACCATCCTGGGGTTCATCGCCGTGGTGGCTTCCACCATCAACGTGGTCGGTGGCTTCCTCATTACGGACAAGATGCTGCGCATGTTCAAGACGCGTCAGCAGAAGCCCAAGAAGGTCGCTGAGGCGGAGGTCGGTTCGTGACTGATGCCGTGCATTACTTCCTTGACCCGAGCAGCACACGCGCGGTGATCATCGGGCTGCTGTACCTGGCCGGTGCCATCGGCTTTGTGCTGTCGCTCAAGTGGATGTCCGACGCGAAGACCTCGCGCAAGGGCATTTTCGCGGGCGAGATGGGATTCCTCCTGGCGGTGATCGGCACGCTGGTCATGCCGGGAATCACCAGCACCGGATACATCTACATCGCCATCGCGCTGCTCATCGGTGCGGCCATCGGAGTGCCGCTGGGCCTGCTCGTTCCCATGACCGCCATGCCCCAGCGCATCGCGCTGTCGCACGCCTTTGGCGCCCTCGCCGCCGGCCTGGTGGGAATCGTGGAGTTCTACAACTACACGCCCGAGATCAGCGGCTTTGTGATGGCCGTGCTGGGAATCGAAATCGTGCTGGGGTGTCTGGTGTTCACGGGCTCGCTCATGGCGGCCGGAAAGCTGCAGGAGATCCTGCCGCAGCGGCCGTTCGTGTACCCGGGACAGATCTTCGTCAACTTCGGCGTGCTGGGTGTGGCCATCGGCTTTATCGTCGCCCTGGTCATCAACCCAGGCCTTACGTGGGCCATCCCGATCATCATCGTGTGTGGCCTGGTCTTCGGTGTGTTCCTCATCATCCCCATCGGCGGCGCGGATATGCCCACCGTCATCGCGCTGCTCAATGCGTACGCCGGTATTTCGGCTGCACTCCTCGGATTTGTGCTCTCAAACAACCTGCTGATTGTCGCGGGTGCGCTCGACGGCATGTCGGGCCTCATTCTGGCCATCGTCATGTGCCGCGCCATGAACCGCTCATTCAGCAATGTGCTGTTCGGTGCCTTTGGGCAGATTGAGGAGGCTACGGGCGAGCACGGTGAGATGGGGTCCATCCGCACCGCGTCATACGACGAAGCCGGCGATATCCT
>SYFI01000031.1 GCA_005800465.1 Actinomycetota bacterium
ACCAGCACGCTGTACTGCTCGGGGAGCTTGACGAGTTGGTGGGCGGCGTTGTCGACGATGACGTGCCACGACTCGATGTCGTCGTACTCGAGAGAGACCTCCTCGAACACGCTCTTCAACGTGCCCTCGGTCATCTTCATGATGTTGGCCTTCGACATGGCGACGACGCTCTCGCGGCCCTCGGCGCGGGCGAGTTCGAACGCTAGGCGCACGATCTTCTCGGTGCCCTTACGCGAGATGAGCTTGAGGCCCTGCGCAACACCCGGCGTGAGCATGTATTCGATGCCGGCGTAGAGGTCCTCGACGTTCTCGCGCACAACCACCAGGTCGATGCCGCGGCCCGAGTACGGGGTCTTCACACCCGGGTACTCACGGGCGGGGCGGATGTTGCCGTAGGTCTCGAACAACTTGCGAAGCGTCACGTTGGCGCTCTTCTCACCGTAACCAACCGGGGTACCGAGCGGGCCCTTCATCACCACGCGCGTCTTGCGGATCGACTCGATGGTGTCCTGACGCACACCAGATGCCTGACCCTCAAGGAACACACGCTCACCGGCGTGGCGCTCTTCCCACTCAATCGGCGCGCCAGTGGCCTCGATAATGCGGATGGTGGAATCCACGACCTCCGGCCCGATGCCATCACCCGGAATCAGGGTGACCAACGTTTTGCCGGACTCGGTTACGTGAAAGTTGCTCAAAATCTGCCTCTCGTCGACATGCTGCGGCGCCGATGCGCACCTCTCCTGCCCGGACCGGCCTCAAACCCGTCCGAAACCCAATGAAGAATACCCCGCTCGCGCCACGGTTGCCCGCTGATCGGTTATTCTTAAAACGCACGTCGCACTGGGGGCGTGCCCGGCTACCGTGCCGGGCGTGTCAACCCTCGATCACGTGGTGTGGGGCGTGCCCTCCATCGCCCCCGTCGCTGAGCGCCTGCTGGCCGATCATGGCCTGATCACACTGAGCGGTGGCGTGCACCCCGCGTGGGGCACGCAGAACGCCATCGTGCCGATGTCGGGGGCGTATCTGGAACTGGTGGAGGTATGCGACCCAGAGGCGCCCATGGTGGGGTTTACCCAGGCCGTGGCACGTGCGGCAGCAGACGGCGGGCGCCTGTGCCTGTGGTGCGTGCGCACGGGCGACATTGAGGACGACACCGCACCGCGGGGCCTGCATGTGACGCCCGGCGAGCGCGACAACCCTGATGGATCGATCATCACGTGGCAGGTGGCCGGCATGGCAGAGGCGTGCGCCAATCCGGCCGAGCCATTCATCATCCAGTGGGACGACGACAGCACAATGCCGGGGTCGCTCGCAGTGGATCACCCCGCGGGCAGGGCGCAAATCGTCGACCTCGAGGTGCAGCCCGATGGCCCGAGGTCACTGCGCATCTCCTGCCCGCAGGGCGAGTTCACCCTGCCATAGCCCTAGTCGCTGTGAGGGAACCCCACCAGGAAGGCGCCGATTATGGCACCGTCGGCGTCGATGATGGGCTCGTAGTAGGTGTCGTGCACCACACTCAGGATGTCGGCGGGGCCGCGGTACGACTCGCGGGCGCGGATCGGGCCGATGACCGGACCGGCCGGGTCGAGTTCCGTGCCCACTGCGCGCTCGCCGTCGCGGAAGATGTTCGTGGCCGCGCGCTCGAAGCCATCACCAGCGGCGAGGAAGATGGTCGCCGTGCAGCCGTGCCCCGTGTGCACCGACGTGACGATGTCGAAGTCGGGCTTCGGGATGGCCGTTGCCCCGAAATACAGGGCGCCGTCCTGCAGCGACGGCGCTCCGTGCTGCTCAGCGCGCTCGCGCAGTTCGGCCATGGCGGCAGTGAGATCATCCGCGTGGTCAATGGTCGTCATCGGGTGTTCTCCTAAATCGGTCGAATCGATGGACTCGAGTTGCTAGCCCCCGAGCTTGCCCTTCACCAGCGCGCTGACGGCCCCGCCCTCGGCTTGGCCGCCCGTGCGGGCGATGGCTTCCTTGATCACGCCGCCCATGTCCTTCATGGATGACGCACCGGTGTCGGCGATCACTGCGTCGATGACGGCTTCCAACTGCGCCTGGTCCATCTCGGCCGGCAGGTAGGTCGACAGGATCTCGAGCTCGGCCTCTTCTTTGGTGGCCAAGTCCTCACGCCCTGCTGCGCGGAACTGCTCGATGCTCTCCTTGTGCTGCTTGGCGATGGAGCGGATGACCTTGATCTCCTCCTGCTCGTCAAGATCCTCGCGCTTCTCGATGCGTGCGTTCTGCATGGCGGCGATGGCGCGGCGCACCACACCAAGGGTGTCCTTGTCGCCCGCCTTCATGGCGGTCTTCATGTCGTCGGTCAGGCGCTGCTGAAGGCTCATGTCCGTGTCCTAGCCCGCGAGGCCAGCGAGGTACTGGCGGTACGCCGGCTCGTCCATGAGGGCGCCGAGTTCGGATGCAGTTGAGAGGCGCACCTTGATGAGCCATCCGGCGCCGTACGGGTCGTTGTTGACCAGCTCGGGGGTGTCGCTCACCGCATCATTGACGGCAATAACCTCACCGCACGCAGGGGCGATGATGTCGCTCACGGCCTTGACCGACTCAAGCTCGCCGTAGCTCTGGCCTGCGGTTACCGAATCGCCAACGGCCGGCGGGTCGTAATAGACCACCTCGCCCAGGGCATCCTGTGCAAACCACGTGACGCCGAATGTTGCCTCATCGCCATCCACGCGCACCCAGTCGTGCTCGGGGTGGTAGTGGAGGTCTCCGGGGTAGGTCTCGTCGCTCACGAGTGGTGTTCCTTCCTGGGTGATGTATCGACCATCGGCAGCGAGGTGACCTCGGCCGACTTTTCCTTGCCACGCACGTCAATGGAGAGCTTGGCCCCCACGTGCGCATGATCGGGTGAAACGTACGCGAGTGCCGCGCCCACACCGAGAGATGGTGAGAACGTGCCGCTGGTAACTGTGCCCACCTGCTGCCCATCCGCCATCACAGCGCATCCGCCGCGCGGGATGCCTTTCTCGGTGAGAACGATGGCCACCATGCGATCAGAGGTGCCCTCTGCCGCCTCACGCTGCATGCGCTCGGCGCCGGGGAACCCTCCGTGCTTCAGATCGCAGGCCCACTTGAGGCCGGCGCTGATGGGGCTGCGATCGTGCCCCAGCTCGTTGCCGTACAGCGGGTAGCCCACCTCAAGGCGCAGGGTGTCGCGGGCGGCCAGGCCCGCGGGCACTGGTGCCTCGGCCACTGTCATGAGGGCGTCCCAGATCGCCGGGGCGGCTTCGGCCGGACACATGATCTCCACACCCGGCTCACCGGTGTAGCCGGTGCGTGCCACCAGGCATGCCACCCCGGCCACGGTGGCCTCGGTGGCCTCCATGTACGGCAGCGAAAACGGCTCGGGCGACGCGATTGGCGTGAGTGCCCTGGCCCATGTGGGGCCCTGCAGCGCGAGCATGGCCACATCGGGTGACCGGTTGATTACGGTCACGCCATCGGGTGCGAGGCTGGTGACGCGCTCAACGCACGGGGCGATGTTGGAGGCGTTGACCACCAGCAGAAAGCGGTCGAGCAGCGCGTAGGCCAGCAGGTCGTCAATCACCCCGCCGTTGTCGTCGGACAGCAGCGTGTACTGCGCCTGCCCAGGGCCGATGCGGGTGATGTCGTTGGTGAGGATCGACTGCAGGAACTCCCGGGCACCGTGGCCCGTGACGTCGATCTGGCCCATGTGCGATACGTCGAAGAGCCCGCAGGTGGACCGTACGGCCAGATGCTCCGCACGCACCCCCTTGTACTCAACCGGCATCTCCCACCCGGCGAACGGCACGATCTTGGCGCCGGCCGCCACGTGGGCGCCAAAGAGCGAGGTCCTCTGTAGGTCGGTCACGCGGGGCAGCCTACCGGCCGACTCGGTGCGTTCAGTCCTTCAGGAACGAGGGCACGTCAAGCACGTCGCCCGATACGTCGAACGAGGTGCGTTCCTCGCTGCGGCGTGGCGTCTGCGGTCGTGAGTCGCTGGCCGGGGAGCGGCCAAAGGCGGGACGGTCGCGCTCGGTGCGGGCCTTCTTGGTGGCTTCGCGGTGGCCGTCATCAAAGCCTGTGGCAATGACCGTCACCCGCACGTTGTCGCCCAGACTGTCATCAACCACGGTGCCGAAGATCACGTTGCAGTCGGGGTCGGCCGACTCACGCACGATGCTCGCGGCCTCTTCCACCTCGAACAGGCCCAGATTCGCGGTACCGGCAATGGAGAGAATGACGCCGGTGGCGCCCTTCATGCTGGTCTCAAGAAGAGGCGACGAGATGGCGGCGCGTGCGGCGTCTGCGGCGCGGGTTTCACCCGTGGCGATGCCTATGCCCATCAGCGACGAACCGGCGCCCGCCATGATGGTGCGCACGTCGGCGAAGTCGA
>SYFI01000032.1 GCA_005800465.1 Actinomycetota bacterium
AGAGGAGCCCCGACAGGAAGAGGAGCCCCGACAGGATGGTGCCGGCGAGTCGCCCGAAGGCATTGGCCATGTAATAGAAGCCCACGTTCATCGCCACCTTGTCGCCGTCGGCGTAGTGCAGGATAAGAAACGAATGTACGGCCGAGTTGAGGGCGAAGACGACCCCGAAGATGACGAGGCCCACCATCAGCACGGTGGCGGGATCGAAGTCAAGGCGTAGCGCCACGGCGATGCCCGCGGGCAGGAGGGCCAACCCGAGGGCGAGGAGCGCAGCGGTACGGCCTGTCGGCACATTTCCACTTCGCCTCTTGAGCAGCCGGGGCACCGCGCTCTGCACGATGCCGTACCCAATGACCCAGATGGCCATGAAGGCGCCCACCTCCCAGAAGGTCCACCCGAGGACGCTGCGCAGGTACACAGGCAGGCCCACCACGAACCACACGTCGCGTCATGCGAACAGGAACACACGTGCGGCAGACAGCAAGTTGACCGCCCGCGTGTTGGAAAACATCTGTGTGAGGCGGGCCTTCGCACTGCCCTGGCCGAGGCTGCCGTGCACCGCAACAAGCACCATGATGAGTGCCGCGCCCACGAACACAGACAGGATGATGAGCGCCGGCCGGAAACCGATGGTGGAAAGCATCAGGCCGCCGAGGAAGAAGCCCACGCCCTTCAGCGCGTTCTTCGAGCCCGTCAACACGGCCACCCACTTGAAGAGCACATCCGACGCGCCGGGAGGCACGATCATCTTCACGGCGCTCTTTGAGCTCATTTTCGTGAGGTCTTTGGCCACCCCGCTCACTGCTTGCGACACCATCACGTATGGCACCACGAACCACGCCGCCGGGGCAAGCCCAAGCATGAGCAGTGCGCCGATCTGCAGGGAGAGTCCCCCGACGAGGGTTGACTTGAGGCCCCATCGCGCTGCGATCCACCCTCCGAAGAGATTGGTGATGACACCGAAGATCTCGTAGAAGAGGAAGAGGCTCGCCACCTGCAGGGGGCTGTATCCCAACTGGTAGAAGTAGAAAAGGACGAGCACCCGGACGGCGCCGTCGGTAACGGTGTCCGCCCAGTATGCCGCCGTCACATAGGCGTACGTGCGGAGGTCACTGGTGGTGCCATCCGCGCTCATGTTCAGGCCTCAGCCGGCGAGGTGGCTGGCCAGCATGCGGGCCAGTTCGGCGTACCGGTTGGCATAGCCCCACTCGTTGTCGTACCAGGCAAGCACCTTCACCTGGGTCCCGTTGATCACCATCGTGGACTGCGCGTCAATGATCGACGAGCGGGGGTCATCCTTGTAGTCGACGCTCACGAGCGGCCGCTCTTCGAAGCCGAGAATGCCTGCGAGGGACCCCTCCGCGGCGGCACGCAGCAGCTCGTTCACCTCGTCAACGGTGGTGGCGCACTCCACCTCGAATACGCAGTCGGTGAGCGATGCATTGGCCAGCGGCACCCGCACCGCGACACCATTCAGCCGGCCCTGCAGCTCGGGGAAGATAAGGCCGATTGCGGTCGCCGACTCGGTGCTGGTGGGGATGAGCGACATGCTGCTGGCACGTGCCCGGCGCAGATCCTTGTGGGGGGTGTCGAGGACTGACTGCGTGTTGGTGAGGTCATGCAGCGTGGTGATGGCGCCATGTCGTATTCCAATGCCCTCGTGAATCACCTTGACCACTGGGGCGAGGCAGTTGGTCGTGCAGGATGCCGCGGTCACCACGTTGTGCAGGTGTGCGTCATACAGCGCATCGTTGACACCGATCACCACATTCAGCGCCGCCGAGTCGTTGACTGGCGCCGCCACAACAACCTTGGACGCGCCGCGGTCGAAGTGCGGCTGCAGGTTGGCCATGGTGCGGAACTTCCCGGAAGCCTCAAGCACGATCTCCACGCCGTGCTCGCTCCACGGAATGTCCGCGGGGTCCGCGTGTGACGAGTGGGTCAGTACGCGTCCGTCGATTATGACGTGGTCGTCGTCGGCCCTGATATCGCGGTGCCAGCGGCCATGAACTGAGTCGAACTCCAAGAGGTGCGCGGATATCGCGGCGTCACCGTTCGCCTCGTTGATATTTACGAACTCCAACTCGGGCCAGTCAAATGCTGCGCGTAGCGAAAGCCGCCCGATACGGCCGAACCCGTTGATGCCGACACGAACTGAGCGGGTCACTGCGATCTCCGTCGTCAGGGAGTGGGGCGTGAAGGCATCCCGAGGAGCATATGCCCTGCCTCGCGACCAACTGACCTTAAGGATGTGCCCGTTGTCATGTGCCTCGGTGTTACGACGCCCTTCAGCGCGGACTGGCGCACGTACGGCGGCATTGACGCTGCAGGAACGTCACATCTGACCGCTATTGATCGTGGTGTTTCGCCAACTTAACCCACGGGCACTGGTGGGTTCGTACGTTGTCGGTGATCCAGTTCGCAACCCAGGAGGGAACCGATGGATGACGTGCATCGTGACGTGTTGGATGAAATCGAGGCGGTGCTCGCACGCCTCTCGCGCGCAGTGAGAGTCGACTTTGAGGCGGCTGAGGCGTGGTTGGCGTGGTCGGCAATGGCCACCGCCGTGCGGTCGGGTTCGCTCGGGGATGCCGATCTCGAGCGACTCGGGCGTCGCGCTCGCAGGGTCTCGGGCGTCGCGCTCGCTGCGTGATCTCCTCCCGTCCGCATCCGCCGTGTCGTCGGTGCGACCGTTTGACCACGGCGCACCGCTGACCCGCTACCACTCCATGTGCATGGTCGTTATGGGATCACGTGTCTTCGACCATCGTGGACACGCCGAAGCCGCCACCGGAGGTGATCACCGTCTCGCGTGATCCCCGTACTCCCCGCGCGGGACACGGGCTGCGGGGGCAGCCCGTGTCCCGTCACCTCCCGCCACTTATGGCCCGCCCCGCCAAGGTCTCGTGGCTCCCGCGGATGGCACCGCATACAAAGCGCAGTATCCGCGCCCGCTTTACCTAGCGTCGGACAAAATCAGCGATCTGCTGCTCATCCATGTTCGGTTCGCCCACCACGTATGAAATGCCGTTGACGTAGCGGGGGATACCGGCCAGCACGACGCGGTCGGCCGGGTCCGACGTAAGGCGCCACTGAAGCCAGCCGAGCTTCATCAGGTCGGTCGTCCCCATATCGGTGCCGATCGCCCGGATGACCCCGCCCCCATTCCAGGGGGAGAACGGGATGGTGGTGAGCGAGGCCATCTTGCCCTTCACGCCGGTCACGAATGCCTGCTGGCGGGCGGCCCGGTGAAAGTCGTCATCGCACTTCCGCACGCGCACGAACTTGAGGGCCTCGTCGCCGTTCAGATCGATCTGGCCCGCGGGAAAGCTCACCGTGGTGCCCCCCGTGTACTTGCAGTTGGAGAGCGCCGTGGGGTTGGTCACGGTAATTCCGCCGATATCGTCCACCATCTTCTTCACGCCGTTGAAGTTGACGGTGACGATGTGGTGAATGGGCAGGCCCGTGAGGTCGCGCACCGCCGTGATGATGCCCTTCTGCCCTCCGAGGTAGTACGCGGCGTTGATCTTGTCGACACCCTGCCCCGGAAGACTCACGCGGAAGTCACGGGGGATGGACAGCCACTTCACCTTGCCCGCGCCTGGATCGGTGCGCATGATCATGATCGTGTCGGCGCGGCTTCGGGTCTCGCCCGGACGTGCATCCGATCCGATGATGAGCGTGTTCTGGGGGCTCGACAGCATGGCCGCCCCGGGCGTGAGGGCCTTTCTCGCGCTTGCGGTGATGCGGTTGTTCGCCTGATCGACGGCGCCGTCAATCGCCATAAATCCGAAGACCCCCCACGCGACGAGCCCGAGCACCACCACCACGCCCGCACGCCAGGTCCAGCCCCACACGCCCATGCCGCGAAATGACCACCACTTGCGGGGCGGTTTTGGCGGATCGGACAACGGAACAGGGTCGGGGCGCTCAGCTGCGGCAGCACCCTCAGTGAGGGACTTCAGGCCGTCAAGCCCCTCTGAGGATTTGCCAGCGCCTCGCGCCTTGAAGCGGCGGTATGGCTTGGTGTGGGGCGGCATCGGCCTGCGATGGTACCTTCGCCGCCAGCGTTCCCGGTTCCCGGAGGGTATGAATGGCCGTCATCGGCATTGACGTGGGTGGCACCAAGATTGCGGCCGGGCGCCTCGGCACCGACCTCTGCGTCGAGCGATCAGTGGTCATTCCCACTCCCCATGGGGGAATCAACATCGTGGAGGCGATTGCCGCCCTGTGCTCCGATCTGGGGTCCGACTCAACCGCGCCGATCATCGCAATCGGCGTGGGGTTGCCCGCCACGATTGACGCCGTCACTGGCCGCGTGGCCCACTCCGTGCACACCGGAATGGTCGATTTCGATGCCGCAGGGCCTCTTGAGACACGCACGGGCCTGCCCGTTGTGCTCGACAATGATGCGAACCTGGCGCTTCTTGCCGAACACCGCATGGGAGCCGCCGAGGGGTCGCAGACCGCCCTGTTGCTCACGCTCGGCACCGGCGTGGGCGGCGGCATCGTGATCGGCGGCCAGATATTTCGTCGCGGTCGCGGACATGGTGCAGAACTGGGGCACATCTGCGTCGACGGGGATGGTCCTTCGTGTCAGGGCGACTGTCCGGGCCACGGCTGCCTGGAGACCATGTGCAGCGGCACCGCGATTACGCGAGATCTGCGGGCCTTTGCCGTGGTCAACCCCAACACCGCCCTGGGGCCCCTGCATGCAGTTGGCAAGCTCGATTCCCGCTCCGGCCTCGCACTGGCACGGGATGGCGACTCCGACGCCCTTCAGGTATTCGCCGGGGCCGGCCGCTGGCTGGGCGTGGGCGTGGCGTCGCTCTGCAACGCATTCGACCCCGACGTGGTTGTGATCGGTGGCGGCGTGTCGGATGCCGGGGAAGTGATTTTGGGGCCGGCCCGTAAGGAGTACCTCGCCCGGGCGCTGCCGCCCACACGCCGCGCCGAGGTTGTGCGGGCCACCTTTGGTCATGAGGCAGGCATGGTTGGTGCGGGAATCCTGGCGGCGGACGCCATATGAGCGGATCACTCGTGGTGGTGGCCACACCCATTGGCACGCTCGATGATCTGTCGCCCCGCGCCGCCGCCGCACTGCGCGACGCCGATGTAGTGGCCTGCGAGGACACTCGACGCACCGCCGTGCTGCTGCGTCACGCTGGCTCAGACGCCCCAATGGTGCCCACGCACGAGCACAACGAGGCGTCGCGCGCGGCCGACCTGGTGCGGCGCATGAATGAGGGCGCCACCGTAGTGCTGGTGAGCGACGCCGGTATGCCCGGGGTCAGCGATCCCGGGGCACGTGTGGTGGCCGCCGCGGTGCAGGCCGATATCCCGGTCACGGTCATTCCGGGCGCTGGTGCGGTGGAGACCGCGCTGGTGGCATCGGGGCTCTCGAAGGGCACGGGGTATGCATTCGCCGGCTTCGCGCCGCGGAAGGCAGGTGAGTTGGCCGCATTCATCTCCCGCATCGATACGTGGGGCGAGCCGGTGGTGGTGTTTGAGGCGCCCAAGCGGGTGGCGGCGCTCATGCGTGCGCTGGCCGATCACGATCCCGATCGTCAGGTGGCGGTGTGCCGTGAGCTCACGAAGATGCACGAGGAGATCATTCGCGGAACGGCGGCGGCGCTGGCCGAGCGCATCACCGATCCCCTGCGCGGCGAGGTGGCTGTGGTCATCGCGCCACCATCCGAGGCCCCGCCGCTCGACGAGGATGCCCTCGCCGCAGCGCTCATGCCCATGATCGAGGCCGGGATGAGTCCGGCCCGCACGGCCGATGTGGTGGCCACGCTGGGGGCGGCACCCCGGAACGCCGCCTATCGCGCGGCGCTGGCCGCCGCGGCAATGCGCGACACCGCGTAGGCGAGGGCCGCCGCCGCATCGGCGGGCAGTTGTGCCCGGGCCCTCTGCTCACGGGCGACATCACCCGCCACCACGGCCCGTGCCACCGACTCGCCGGGGGCAACCACCTGCACCGAGACACCCCCAAGGGGTGTGGCCACCGTTGCGGCATCGTTGGCCCGCAGCACCCCACCCGGCCCCCGCACCTCGAGCCCAGCTGAGAGATCCACGGTCACTCCCTCCACCATTCCCTCGCTGCGGTGTGACGACCAGCCTCCACCCTGCGTGCGCCCTGGGATGGGCAGGCCAAGGGCATTCGCCGCCGCAATGGCGTCGCACGCGGCCACCTCCACATCCACGTCGCCGGGGCGGACGGGGGTCCCGAGCAGCAACCGACCGGCACTGCCGGCGAGGCGCCATGTGATGCCGGCGGCGTGCAGACGCGCAGCCACTGCCATGACTGTGGCGAGGACCTGCGCCGGGGATGGGCTCGCCGCCGCTATCCTGCTGCCTCCGTGTCCGATTCGTTCTTCATCACCACGCCGATTTATTACGTGAACGCCGACCCCCATCTGGGACATGCGTACACCACGATCATGGCCGACGTCATCGCCCGCCACCACCGGCAGCGGGGCGACGATGTGTTTTTCCTTACGGGTACCGACGAGCACGGCGCCAAGATCGCGCAGGCCGCCGAGGCCCTGGGCCGCACTCCGCGTGAGCACGCCGATGAGCTCTCGGGCCGGTTCCGGGCCCTAGGCGCGGTACTTGGCGCCACCAACGACTTCTTTATCCGCACCACCGATAAGCAGCACAAGGCCGTGGTGCAGCAGCTCATCCAGCGCATGCACGACAAGGGTGACATCTACAAGGGCAGCTACGGCGGCTGGTACTGCACCTCATGCGAGGCCTTCTACAACGAGGGCGATCTGGCGGGAGGGCAGCAGTGCCCCACGCACCAGCGCCCGGTGGAGTGGATTGAGGAGGAGAACTGGTTTTTCCGTCTTTCGGCGTATCAGGAGCGCCTGCTTGCGCAGTACGAGGCGGTGCCGCAGTTCGTGCGCCCGAAGTCGCGCATGAACGAGGCGCGCAGCATGGTGGAGATGGGGCTTGACGATCTCTCGATGAGCCGGGCTCAGGTGGAGTGGGGCGTCACGGTGCCGTGGGATCCCACGCACACCGTGTACGTATGGGTGGACGCCCTCTTCAATTACTACACGGCCCTCACCTACGCGCGGCCGGACGAGGACCTGCTGGACCGCTTCTGGCCTCCCACGGTGCAGCTCATGGCTAAGGACATCCTCAAGTTCCACGCTGTCATCTGGCCCGCACTGCTGATGAGCGCCGACCTCGCACTGCCCGACCGCCTGTTCGTGCACGGGTACATCCTCAAGGGCGGCGAGCGCCTGTCGAAGACCACCGGCAACATCGTCGATCCATTTCCGTACATCGAGCGCTACGGCCTTGATGCGCTGCGCTATTACCTGGCGCGCGAGATCCGATTCGGTGACGACGGCACATTCACCGATGAGGGCTTCCACCAGCGCTACACCAGCGAACTGGCCAACGATTTCGGCAACCTGCTCTCGCGCTCGACCAAGATGGTGGAGCGCTACCGCGATGGCGTGGTGCCCGCGAACCCTGGTGGCGACGCCGACCTGTCCGCCGAGTGCGATGGTGCCCGCGACGCCGTGTGTGCGCACTTCGCGAACAACCACATCACCGGTGCGGTCGAGGCGGCGTGGGTATGGATCCGCCGGCTCAACCGCCTAGTGGAAGAGCGGGAGCCGTGGGTGCTGGCAAAGGATGACGCCAACGCCGCCGCGCTCGACCAGGTGCTGTTCAGCTTGATCGCGGGCCTGCGCGTGGCGGCCATCCTGCTGTGGCCGGTCATCCCCGGATCATGCGAGAAGGTGCTGGTGGCGCTGGGCGAGCCCGCCGACCGGGTATCCCTGAACGCCGCAACGTGGGATGGCGGCACGCCAAACGTAGTGGTAGCCCCGGGCGACCCGCTGTTTCCGCGCATTGAGGTAGAGGAGCCGACGGCATAGTCGATTCGCATTGCCATCTGGCGTCCTGCGACGACACCGTGCCCGATCTCATCGCGGCCGCGTTGGATGCCGGGGTCACACGCATGGTCACCATCGGCTGTGGGCGCGAGTCGTCGGAGCAGGCGGTGGCCCTGGCTGATGCGCACCCCGAGGTGTGGGCTGCCGTGGGGGTGCACCCGGTGGATGCCGGCAAGGGCAACTGGCGAGATTCGGATGTCAATTGGATCCGCGACCTGGCCCAGCATGATCGCGTGGTGGCCATCGGCGAGTGCGGGCTCGACTATTTCCATGACCGCACCACGCCCGATGACGCCATCCGGGCCTTTCGCGCACAGTGCGAGATGGCAGCCGATCTGGACATGCCGCTGGTCATCCACACGCGCGACGCGGCCGACGACACCATGGTCATCCTGCGTGAGGCCGGTACTTCGCAGATCATCCTCCACTGCTTCTCGATTCCCGAGTACCTCGATGAGGCCGCTGACAGGGGCTGGATGATGAGCTTGGCGGGGCCGGTGACCTTCCCGAAGAACACGGCGCTCCGCGAGGCCGCACCGCGTATCCCCGAGGCCCAATTACTGGTGGAGACCGACGCGCCCTACCTGGCCCCCGTGCCCATGCGTGGCAAGCGCAACCAACCAGCATTTGTGGCCCACACGCTCGAAGGCGTTGCCGCGCTGCGGGGCGTGGGCACCGACCACCTCGACGCGGTCACCACGGCCAACGCCGCGCGAATCTTCGGCTGGTGAGCGGCTCCCCGGATCGCGTCGGCACGCAGCGCCTGATGGAGCGCCACGGAATCCGGCCCGATACCGATCTTGGCCAGCACTTCCTGCTGGACGAGAATCTCGTCGACCTGGCAATTCGTATGGCTGAGGTGGGCCCCGACGACGTGGTGCTCGAGATCGGGCCGGGGCTCGGAACACTCACCGCGGCGCTCGCCCGCACAGCGCGCACGGTGCACGCCATTGAGTGTGACCGCCGCATGGAGCCCCCGCTCACCGAGACCACCACGGGCGTTGGCGACGTGCAGGTGATCTGGGGCGACTGCATGAAGGTGGACCTGACGGCGCTCGACCCCGCACCAACCCGGGTCGTGAGCAATCTGCCGTACCACGTGGCCACCCCCGTACTGGTGGAGACCATCGCCCAGTTGCCCGAGGTGGGGATGTGGGCGCTCATGACGCAATCCGAGGTGGCCGACCGCTGGCTCGCTGCCCCCGGATCGCGCATGTACGGCGGGCCGTCCGTCACCATCCAGTTGGCCGCCACGCCAGCCGGCCGTCGCAAGGTGGGGCGCGAGGTGTTCTCACCCCGCCCACGCGTCGACTCGGCGCTGATCGCCCTCAGGCGCACCGGCCCCGCGCCATCGGCCGAGGTGCGGTCACTGGTGCGCGCGGCATTTGCGGTGCGCCGGAAGACTCTCGCCAACTCCCTGGGGCAGGCTGGCGCCAACCGCGCCGCCGTACGCGAGGCGCTCGTACGCATGGGTATCTCCGAGGCGGCCCGCCCGGAGGATCTTCCACCCTCTGCGTACCCCGACCTCGCGCGCGAAATCGCATGGACCGGTGCATGAGCATCACAGTGTTCGCCCCACCGAAGGTGAACCTGCGCCTCTTGGTGGGGCCGGTGCGCGCAGACGGGTATCACCCCCTGCGTTCACTCATGGTGGCCCTCGACGGCCCCGCGGATCGCGTGACGGTCACCCGGTCCGCGGAGCGAGCGGTTCGCTGTCCGGGCATTGACGGCCCGGCAAACCTCGCGTGGACTGCCCTCGACGCGCTTGAGGCCGAGGTGGGGGAGCCGCTCCCGCCGCTCGCGGTGGATATCGACAAGGTGCTTCCGTCTCAGGCCGGGGTGGGTGGTGGCTCAAGCGACGCCGCGGCCGTTCTGCGCGGCGCCAACGAACTGCTGGGTCTGGGTCTTCTGCCGGAGCGCCTCGAGCGCGCCGCCGCCGCCGTGGGGTCGGACGTGCCGTTCTTCATCCGCGGCGGCGCGCAGTGGGCCACCGGACGCGGTGAGATGCTGGAGCCCGCATCGGCCCCGGCGTTCGAGTGCGTCATTGTCGCACCCGGTCTGGGCCTGTCCACGGCTGCGGTATACGCGGCATTCGATGCCCTGCCCATACCTGAGGCAGATACCGCCGGCGCACCCCCACCGCACGCGGCGGGTCTCCGTGCCTGGTGCCGGAATGACCTGTGGCCAGCGGCGCGCATACTGGCACCCGGCCTCGCCCTTCTCAGTGATGCCCTTGAACGCGCGGGTGCATCACCGGCGCTGCTCTGCGGAAGCGGGTCGGCGTTCTGCGGGGTGTCTGCCACGGCTGCAGAGGCCGATGCAATCGCCGAGCAGATGATCAACGAGGCACCCGATGCCCGCGTGCTGCGCGCCCGATTCCCCGGTGCGGACTAGACCCGAGCTGGACCGTCTGTCTGGAGCCTGCGGGTTGGTCCGGTAGACGATGCCGGGGTGGGGACACCCCCCCCCGTGAGGGGGGTGTCCCGCCGTCATGCGGCGTCAGGCTGGCTTCAATGCGCGGCCGCGCAACGACACGGCCTCCCTCTTGCCGGTGATCGAGTGAATGGCTGCAAACTGCAGCATCCTCCCCTTGATGCCTGCGTACGACCCAGTGCCCCCGGTGATCTGGCCTGCACCGGTGAACGTGATGTGCAGGCGCGTGACGCTGTACCTGGAGACGCAGTTGCCGGTCACCGTGCCATTGGCGTTGGTGATCGTGAACGTTGTCCTGGCAATGCCGGTGGGCGGCGACAGCGTGTACACCAGTGTGATGTCACCACTGCCGATGGGGCTGCCCTTGACCGTACCGACGTCCTGCAGCACCGTGGGACTGATGACGGTATCGAGGTGGGTCTTGCCTGCGATGTGAACCCCGACGGAAGCAGTCGCCGGTGCGGCTGATGCGGTGCCGGCGGTCCAGATCCCCATCATTGCCAGCAGGGGCACGAGGCCCGTTCGGATACTCGAGCGCAGCCTCATGCCACACCGCTTCGGAACGCGGGAGCGGGCATAGGGGGCTCGATCGTGCTGGGCAGCGGCTGGAGGCGCTCGGCCTGCACCTTGTTCAGCTTTGCGAGCAGGCGTACGAACTGCCGCTGCTCCTCGGGCGTGCGTGTGTAGCCGCGGTACGCCAGGTTCGTCGTCTCCAGAGGGTCCTTTTGCAGGTCGTACATCTCAAACTCAGGCGGCGCCACATCCGGGGCCACCGAGTAGTACTTGGCGATCTTCCAGCGGGCTTCGCGGATACCCACGATGTGCTGCGGGGCCGGGATGTACGGACCCTGGTTCTGGCCAGCCTGAAAGTCGTCGTACGTGAAGAGCACGTAGTCCTGCACGGCCTTCTTCTTGCCGAGGATGATGCCCGAGTAGTCCACGCCGGACGTGGCCACCTGCGTCGCCCCGACAAGGCTTGCGAGGGTCGGCACCATGTCCACGTGTGACACCAGCGCACTGCTCGTGCGTGGCTTCGGGAAGAGGCCCGGGTTCGAGTACACGAGCGGAATGCGCAGCGACTCGTCGTACATGTTGAAGTTCTTCTGGCGCAGGCCGCCGTGGGCCAGCCCCATCTCGCCATGGTCGGCCGTGCGGATGATGAGCGACTGCTCGTACACCGACGGACCACCGGCAACCAGGCTCACCGACTTGAGTGCCGCTAGCATGTCGAGCAGGTGCGCATCACTCGACTTCATGAGGTTGCCGTAGAAGTTGAGGTACCGCAGGCGCTGCGACCGCTTGGTGATGCGACCCGAGAACTGGAAGAGTTTGAGGAACAACTCCTGCGCGCGCGGCTTGGTGCTGAGGTCCTCGTCCCATGTGGCCGGAAGACCGATATCGCCCTGCAGGTCCTGGTTTGAGAAGCCGGCTGCGGCGTAGTTCTTCGGGTAGCCGAGCACGTCGTGCGGGTTGACGATCGAGACGATCAGGCAGAACTTCTGCTGGTTCGCCGGCAGGCTCTGCCTGATGGTGGGCCACGCCTTGATGAATTGCAGCACGCCCTCGGTGCCCTCGGTGTAGTCGCCTACCGACGCCATGTAGCGATCGTCGTTGGCTGCAAGGCCGGCACCCATCTGGGGAATCGACTGGTCGGCACCAGCGTCTTCCGGGTTCCAGCGGTACCACCCGAACGGCAGCAACATATCCACGGGCTCTGTGGTGGGCTGCGGCGGATACATCGCGTTACGCGTGTTGGCATCTGCGGGTGCACTGGCGGGCGGGTACTTGCTGCAGTGCCACTTGCCCTTGTACACGGTGTAGTAGCCCGCATCTGCCATGACCTGCGCGATGTTGGGGAGCGGATTCGCCTCGGTCTGGCCAACCGACTGGGCTGCGGCGGCCGACGGGAAGGGCAGGTCAACCTGCGGGTAATTGGCCCCGTACATGTCGGTCTCGAGCGTGTACTTCACACCTGTCTGTGCGGGGAAGCGACCCGAGAAGAAGGTGGAACGCGCCGGTGAGCACATGCATGCATTCGTGGTGGCGTTGGTGAACGTGAGGCCGTTCTTCTGGAGCATCGTGAGCCCCGGCAGGTTCTTTTCGGACCAGTCCGGGGGGAAGTGCTGGATATACCGCTCTTGGTCGGTCATGAAGATGATCATGTTCATGTCCGCCGGATTGCCGCTGCGCGCCGGAGCCGTGGTGGCGCTCGAGCCTTTCACGAGCGCCCCCGACGCCGCGCCGCCCAGGTAGATGGAACCAGCGGTCACAGCACCTGCCTGCAGGAAGCGCTTGCGCGAGAGGCCGCCGGACTGTTCAGATGTGTCGGTCATGCCGTGTACCCTATATTCGTCCGCTCCCCAGCCCCGTCCAATTGGGTGCATGTGGGATATTCGTGATGCGGCGGAACTGGGGCGGGGTGGGCCAGTCTCGGGGTACGGCTACTGGCGCACTGTGCGTGTGCCGGTGCGCGCACCGGCGTCGCTTCGCACCTGCGCCAGATCGGGCGGGTTGAGCGCGAGCAGTTCCGGCACGGTGACGGCCTTGAACCCCCGGCGACGGATCTCGGGCAGCAGGCGGTTGACCGCCTTGGCGGTCTGGCCACGGTTCTCGTGCAGCAGGATGATGGAACCCGGGGTGATGAACTGCTGGCTGCGCCTGAGGATCTCAGTCCATGGAGCACCCAGCGAATCGCGTGAATCCTGAGTCCACATCACCTGCAGCATGCGCTTCTGATTGAGCCAGTTCTGCACCGCACCTGTGCTGGCGCCGTACGGGGAGCGAAAGAGCATCACCGGCGTGCCTGTGATGCGTTCCGACGCGGCCACGCTCGTGGCCACCTGCGAAATCTGCTGCGGCACCGGCAGGCCGGGCAGGTGATGGTGCGACCACGTGTGATCTCCCAGAGAGTGATCACGCTCCGCGCGCTTCAGCGTCTCCGGCCATGTGGCGAAGTTCTTCCCGTTGGTGAAGAACGTGGCGTGGAATCCGTATCTCCGCATCTCGTCCATCACCGGGTCGGTGCCGGGCCCCGGACCGTCATCGAACGTGAGCGCCACGTAGCGCTTCTGGTTGCCGGCCCGGTAGATGGGCACCCCCACTGCTGCCACGCGCTGCACCGCGGCCTGCTGATCGGCCTTCGATGGCATGGGATCCGTGGGCATTGGCGTGTTCGCCGCGAGGGTGGGTGCGGCGGTCAGTACGAGTGCCCCGAGAACAATTGCGATTCGCATGGGAGCGATAGTAACCCGCAGTAGTCAAGCGTGTGCTGGTGTAGGACCTGTTGCGACATGCCATGCCGTGACCAGCGGCGGCCCGGTCGCTGTTAGCCTCGCTGATATGTCGGAATTTCAACTGATCATTGACGAGGAACCTCCCGGGCAGGGCGCCCGGTGGCACCGCGCCATTCTGGGCCGACGTTTGCTGATTGCAGTGCTGCTCGCGGCCGTGGAGGCCGTGGTACTTCTGGTGCTGCGCCCGTCGCTTCTCTGGGTTATCCTCGCCGCCGCCGTGGTGCTGGCCGCCTGTGCAGGAATGGTGGGACGTGTTGGCCCGGGTATCGGGCGCGACGCGCTGGTGATCGTGGGCGGCGCGCAGGCGATTCTCATCGCCATTCCGCTGGTGATCGGTTTTGGGATTCTCGTTGCGGTCATTGCCGGCATCGTGCTGGTGGCGGGTTTGGTGTTTGTCGCGTTCGCGGGGAAGAAGTGATGGCAATGCACGCGACCCCCCCCGCACTGGTTGCGCCTGTCAGCCCCCGACCGGCCCACCGGTTTGGACCCATGCAGGTCGATCCCGACACAGCCGCACTCTCCGCGCAGCCCTATCTGCGGGCCATTCACTGGGTCGCCTCGCCCGCCCCGGTCAACGTGCCCATCGTGGCCGTGCTCGACACCGGCGTCACGTCCACCGCCGCTGGCCTCCAGGGCCGTCTCAACACCGCATTGGCCACCACGTTCGTCACCGGCGGCAACGCGCTGGTCGACACCGAGGGCCACGGCACGCATGTGGCAGGCATCATCGCCACTGTGGCGTCGGGTACTGCCACGAGCCCGGGGGTGTCGATACTTCCGGTGGAGATCGCTGATGCTCAGGGGCGGACCTCCGCGCAGGCCATGGCGGCTGGTATCCGGTACGCGGTATCGCGCAACGCCAAGGTCATCAACCTCAGCCTGCAGGGCGCGGGCTTCTCGAAGACCGAGCAGGACGCCATCAACGACGCCACCCGCGCCGGCGTGTTGGTGGTGGCATCGTCGGGCAACACCGGTGGCACAGCCAAGGAGTACCCGGGCGCATACCGCCACGTGCTGGCCGTGGGCGCCGTTGACAACGCCGGGCAGCCCCTCGCGGAGTCGACCCAGGGCCTTCACGTGGCCATCGCGGCCCCCGGGCAGGACATCTCGTCGAGCGGCAACAACGGCGCCACTGGCGGTGCGAGGTTTGAGAACCGCACCGGCACCTCAATGGCCGCCGCCATCATCAGCGGTGTGGCTGCCCGCCTGCTGGCCGCCCGCCCCACGTTGAGTCCGTCACAGGTGACTGAGCTCATCATGGGATCCCCGCGGCCAGTCAACAGCGGCACCGATCGCGCGCGCGGTACCGGCGTGGTGGATCTGGTGCGGGCGCTTCGTGCGAAGACCCCGGCCAATGACTCCGCCGAGCCCGATGACGATCCGCCAAATGCCCGGATCCTTCCCGCACTCATTGCCAAGGGACAGTTTCAGGGTGAGCGGTACGGTCGGCTTCGCACCTGGTCTGACGTGCGCGATGGTGCAGTGGTGCATCTGGATGCCGGCCAGACGCTCACGGCTGAGGCCGTGGTGTCGAACAGGGCCGACGTGGATATGTACCTCTGGCGTCCGGGCTCCCCGGTGTACCGCGGCGGCGCGGCGTTCGCGCGCCCGTGGCTGGCGGTGGGGGCGGTGGGCCCGGGCAGTACTGAGAATCTGAAGTACACGGCCGTACAGGCGGGCAATTATGTGCTGGAGGTGCGTCTGGCTGGTGCCACTCGGCTGGTGCGACCCACGTATCACCTGCAGGCGCAGGTGGCCGGATAGCAACACCGGCTGGATCGGCCCAGCGAAATGGGCAATGATCAACTGATGGCGACAACCAGCGCACAGGCACGGGACCTCACGGATCCGGGCCTCTATGTCAATCGCGAACTCTCGTGGCTCGACTTCAACGCGCGTGTGCTCGAGCTTGCCGAGGATCCATCGCAGCCGCTCCTGGAGCGCTGCAAGTTTCTCGCGATCTTCTCGAGCAATCTCGATGAGTTCTTCATGGTGCGCGTGGCAAGCGTGCTGGACGCCATCGAGGCCGGACGTCCCTCATCCACACCCGATCAGCTGCCGCGCGAGGCGGTGCTCGCGGGGATCCGCGAACGCGTGCTCGTGATGAGCGCCCGCCAGTCGGCGTGTTGGCGTGATGACGTGCGCCCCGCCCTCGCGCGCGAGGGAATCGTCATCGCGAATCTGAACGATCTGCCCGTTGATGACCGGGCCGACCTCGACCGCCGGTTTGAGCGCGAGATGGCATCCATCCTCATTCCGCTGGCAGTTGGGCCGGGCCTGCCATTTCCGTACATCAGCGGGCTCGCACTCAATCTTGGTCTGGACGTGAACGATCCCCGAACGGGTGAGTCTCGGTTCGCGCGTATCAAGGTTCCCAACATGATTCCCCGGCTCGTCCGGGCCGGTGAGACCCTTGTACCGGTGGAGCAGGTCATCGGCGCGCATCTCGACAAACTCTTCCCGGGCATGGAGATCCGCCGACGCGTGTTCTTTCGCGTCACGCGCGACGCCGACTTCTCGATCAGCGACGAGGCCGACGACCTGCTCAATGCGGTGGAGCACGAGCTCAGCCGTCGTCGGTTCGGCGGCCCGGTGCGCCTTGAGGTGGAAGCAGAGAGCAGTCAGACCCTGCTGGAGGAGATCAAGGCCGGAATCGGCATTGGCGACCGCGACGTGTATCCCATCGCGAGCCTGCTCGACCTCACGTGCCTTTGGCAGATCGCGGGTATCGACCGACCGGATCTGAAGGACACACCGTGGGAGCCGCGCGAGCCCGCCCGCCTGATGGGTAGCGATGAGCAGGGCGACATGTTTGCCGA
>SYFI01000033.1 GCA_005800465.1 Actinomycetota bacterium
CGACCTCTACGCTGCCAGCGTAGCGCTCTCCCAGCTGAGCTAATCCCCCGGGAACGGGCCCGAGTATAGACGGCCCGTGGGCTAGACGGGAGTGCTCTCGAACCGCTCTGCTGGCGCCTCCCGCCACAGGCGATCAAGGCGGTAGAAGTCGCGGGCTTCCGGCGTGAACACATGCACGACGATGTCGAGCGCGTCCACCAGGATCCAGTCAGCTTCTTTTTCGCCTTCGACACAGCGAATCTCCACGCCGTGCTCCTTTTTGAGCACTCCACGGATCTCGGCGGCGATGGCCTTGGTCTGACGCGGGGTGCGCCCGGTGCAGATGACCAGGTAGTCGGTGTAGTCCACGATGCCGCGCATGTCGAGGGTCACAATGTCCTCCGCCTTCTTGGCGTCTGCGAGCTCTGCGGCGATACGGGCAATTTCCTCGGTATTCGAGGGGTCTCCTCAATCGGAACGACGAATTTCTGCGAGGCTAGTCGGGGTGCGGCCCCCCATCAAGACGGCGGGGCAGACTCCAGCAAATCCGCAACCGCCGCCGGCACCAGATGACGGATCGAATCGCCCTGCGCCAGGTACTCGCGAACCAGAGTGGACGACACCGGGACCTCGGGCATCTCCACCAGATCGACGCGGCCAACGGCGATGCCGCGGGCCACGTCACCCGCGGCGCTCGCATCGGCACCGGGACGCATGGCCACCGCGATGCGGGCCAGCGCCACGATGTCCTCGGGGCGTCGCCAGAGTGCGAAGCCAGCCAGTTGGTCGACCCCCATCACGAACCACAGATCCGCTCCCGGATACTGCGCTGCGATCTCCTCGAGCGTCTCGGCGGTGAATGTGGGGCCATCGCGATCGAGTTCGAGGTCGCTGGCCTCGAGAAGCGGATCGTCGGCCACGGCGGCCTCCACCAGCGCCAGCCGGCGCACGGCCGGCATCATTGCCCCATCTGGCTTGTGCGGGGGCGCCCCGGCCACAACCAGAAGCACGCGATCGAGGTGCAGTTGGCGGGCAGCCTCCCGGGCAAGTGCGATGTGGCCATTGTGCAGCGGATCGAAACTGCCGCCCAGCATGCCGATTCTCATCGGGTCAGCGGATCTGGCCGGTGCCAGTGATGAGGTACTTCACCGTGGTCAGGTGAGACAGGCCGATGGGTCCGCGGGCGTGCAATTTCTGCGTCGAGATCCCGATCTCCGCTCCCATCCCGAACTCGCCACCATCAGTAAACCGGGTGGACGCGTTGACGTACACGCATGCCGTATCCACGCGCAGATGAAATGCCTGCGCGGCCCCAAGCGATGCAGTGATGATCGATTCGCTGTGCCCTGACCCGAACCGGTTGATGTGGTCAATGGCCTCGTCCACCGAGCCAACCACGCCGACCGAAAGGATGAGCGACAGGAACTCACGGGCGAAGTCGTCGTCGGTGGCGGCAGGCATATCAGCCGCAGAAGTTCCGATGGCTGCCCGGGCCTCGTCGGACACACGCAGTTCCACACCCTGGGCGATGAGCGCCTCGGCGGCGCGTGGCAGGAACTCCGCAGCCACATCGCGGTGCACCAGCAGCGACTCGGCCGCGTTGCACACGCCTGGCCGCTGGCACTTGGCATTTACGATGATCGCGAGGGCATCGTTCAGATCGGCTGACGAATCGACGTACACGTGGCAATTGCCCGATGCGGCGTAGATGACCGGCACCCTGGCGTGCTCGGTGAGATAGGCCTTGAGATCTTCGCCTCCGCGTGGAATGACCAGATCAACCTGGCCCTCGGCGCGGATCATCTCGAGCATCTCATCGCGATCAGTGCCCAGCATCGTGATGGCGCCACCCGGTACGCCCGCGCCCGCGAGCGCGGCCATCACCACATCACCGAGGATGCGGTTGGAGCGCGCGGCGATGCTGCTGCCACGAAGCACGATTGCATTGCCGCTCTTCAGGGCCAGCGCAGCGGCATCGGTAGTGACGTTGGGCCGGCCCTCATAGATGACCCCGATCACACCCAGCGGCACACGCGTCTCGAGGATCTCGAGCCCATTGGACACCCGCCACCCCGCGTCTACGATGCCAACGGGGTCGGGCAAGGCGGCAACTGCGCGGATGCCCTGTGCCATGGCATCCAGCCGCGAGTCGTCGAGCAGCAGGCGGTCCACCATCGCGGTGGGGACACTGGCCTGCCGGGCGGCCTGCACATCCTCGGCATTCTCGGCGATGATCTCGGCCGATCGCGAGGCGAGGGCCCGCGCCATGGCCTCCAGCGCGTCCACCTTGTCGCCGGGGCTCATCACGGCCAGTGTGCGACTGGCCGACCGTGCGGCCGCGAGGCGATCATTCAATGAGGTCGTCGCGCTCATCAGATGGTCACGCTATCGCACGTATCCATCGGACCCGGCCAGCACAAAGCGATCGCGGTGCACGATCTCGCTCGGCGCACCGGGCAGCACGCCTCCGGCCTGGTCGGACCGCATACCGATTACCCGACGCACCTCATCTGCAGAGAGCTCCGTAATGCCCTTGCCCACCTCGGTGCCGTCCGGGCCGGCAACCACCACGGCATCCCCTGCACGGAAGGTGCCGTCGCAGGCGGTGACACCCACCGGCAGCAGCGATGTGCCCTTCTCGACGAGGGCGCGTACGGCGCCAGCATCAACGGTGATCGTTCCCATGCTGGGTTTGGCGTGACGGAGCCACATCTTGAAGGAGGCCTGCGGGCGCCCGGAGGCGGGAAACCGTGTGCCCACTGGCCCGCCGGCGGCCACGGAAGGGATGACACCCGCGTCACGACCACTTGCGATCACGCAGGTAACACCGCATCCGGCGGCGATACCGGCCGATGCCAGTTTGCTTTCGATGCCACCACTGCCGATCCCCGACCCGGGGAGCACTGCCAACTCGACCTCACGCGGGTCGGTGCCAGCAGCCACCTCGCCAATCAGTTCAGGTCCGCTCGTTCCCGGTGCATACAGCCCATCACGGTCGGTGAGCAGCAGCAGTACCCGGGCGCGAAGCAGGATCGCCACCTGGGCAGCCAGTACGTCGTTGTCGCCAAAGGTGAGCTCATCGGTGGCGGTGGTGTCGTTCTCGTTGATCACCGGAACCGTGCCCAATGCCACAAGGCGCTCAAGCGTGTTCTGTGCGTTTACATACGAGGTGCGGTGCTCAAGGTCGGCCGACGTGAGAAGAACCTGTGCGGGCACCACACCGTGCGCGGCGAAGGCTGTGATGTACCGGGCGAACAACGCCCCTTGCCCCACCGCCGATGCCGCCTGCAGGTCGGGAAGAGCGTCAGGACGGCTGGCGATGCCGAGGACACCCAGCCCGCACGCGATGGCCCCGCTGGACACCAGCACCGGATTCATGCCGGCATCGCGCAGTGCAGCGATCTCGGCCACTCGCGCCACGAGCACGTCCTCGCGCAGCACGCCGTGCTCGTCCACCAGCGTGGATGAGCCGATCTTGATGACGATGACGTCGGTCACGCGATCCACTCGATCAGCGCCTCGCGGAGTTCGGGAATGCCCTCCCCGGTTTCCGCGGAGGTGGCGAAGTCGACGCCGTCCGGCGGGTCCTCGAGATCGCACTTGGTGGCGACGATCACCTCACGGGCGCGCTCGGGGGCGTACGGCGCAATACCAGCGCGAACGAGGGCGATGCGCTCGTCGGCATCCCACGGGTCAGATGCATCAACGCAGTGCAGGATGACCTTGGCTCGCTCCAACTGTCCGAGTGCGGCGCCGTTGCGCTCGCTGCCGTCGGCGGCAAGCCCCGGAAGATCGGCAACCAGGTGGGGTTCACCGAAGCCATCGTCCAGCGGGCCGAGTGCCGGCTCCTTCGTGGTGTGCGGGTACGGGGCGACCGTGGCGCTCGCACCGGTGACGGCATTGAGCAGCGAGGTCTTGCCCGAGTTCGGCATACCCACAATGGCCACATCAACGGGCAGGCGCATCTCCAGCACAAGCCACGTGCCCTCGCCATCCTCGCCCGGCACGGTAATGCGGGGGGCGCGCTGCGTTGATGACCGGAAGGCGCGGTTGCCCACGCCACCACCACCGCCACGTGCCACCGATACGCGATCGCCCACCGCACCGAGTACGGCAATCTCCTCGTCGTCGCGGAACACCCGGGTACCGGGGGGAACGCTCACCTCGAGGTCGCCGCCATTTCTGCCGTGTTTATTGCGCCCCTCGCCGTCACCGCCAACGGTGGCCTTGTGGTGCACCGCGTGGCGGAACTGCGTCAGGTCGATCATCTGCTCGTCGGCGACAAGCACGACATCGCCGCCGCGCCCGCCGTTCCCCCCATCGGGGCCGCCCTTGGGCGAATGCGCCTCACGACGGAACGAGAGGCAACCGTTGCCCCCGCGCCCCGCCTGGACGTGGATCTGGGCCCGATCGGTAAATGACATGGTGCGGAGCCTCAAGCCCCGCCCCGGCTCAGGACGCCGGGGCCTCCACCGGGTGCACGAAGACGCGCCGACCCTTGATGCCATTTGTGAACTCCACCCGGCCACTTACGGTGGCGAAGATGGTGTGGTCACGACCGATGCCCGTCCCGTTGGCAGGCTTGAACACCGTGCCGCGCTGGCGGACGATGATCGAACCGGCCGGAATGACTTGGCCAGCGAACACCTTTACGCCGAGGCGCTTGGAGTTCGAATCGCGACCGTTGCGGCTGGAGCCGCCACCCTTCTTATGTGCCATTGCTCAGCCCCCGATTGCCGTGATGCGCACCCGCGAAAGGTGCGAGCGGTGACCCATCTTGCGCTTGCTGTCCTTCTTGGCGCGGTAGGTGAAAACCGTGATCTTCGGTCCGAGAACGTGCTCCTCGACCTCCGCAGTCACGGTGCCCCCATCGGTGATGCCATCGGCGCTCCCGGTTGCGAGAACTCTGGGCGAGATGGACTCACCGGGCTCGGCCGCAATGCGGTCCACGACGATACGCTCACCTTCACGCACCCTGTATTGCTTGCCCCCGAGGGCGATCACGGCATACTCAGCCACGGACATCTCCACTACTGACGATGGGACGCCCGTCTCCGGACGCGATCGCGCATGGTAGCGACACCGGACCCGAAGTACCACACCCAAGGGGAAATCTCGCACCCACGCATCGCACGTATCGCCGGTATCGGGCTCCTGATCGCGATTTCGGGCACCTCGCAGGCCCTCGGGGCCAGCGGTGAGCTACGCGTGGAGGCTGGGGGCAACCCGGACTTCCTCGACCCTGCACTGGCCCGGGACCCGCTCGCGTGGCAAATAATGGGAGCCACGCAGGGCGGTCTGGTGGCGTTCCGGCGTGCCGGAGGTACTCCGGGAACCACCGTGGTGCCAGACCTCGCCACAGCCCTTCCGGTCGTCTCGCCCAACGGTCTGACGCTCACCTTCACGCTGAGGGATGACGTGCGGTTTGGCCCGCCCGCCTCGCGCGTTGCGCTGCCAAGCGACGTGAAGAGCAGCCTCGAGCGCATGCTCATCCTCGACTCCCGTGGCACCGCGCTCTACACCGCGATCGATGGCGCGTCGGCGGTAATCGCCGGGCGCACCCGACAGCTGTCCGGCGTCGTGGCCGACGACGCCGCACGTACCGTCACCATCAGCCTCACGCGACGGGATCCAACGCTGGTGCAGGCGCTCGCGCTCCCATTTGCATCGGTTGTTCCCAAAGGCACCCGGGCGGTCGATCAAACCGTTGATCCATCGGCGGGCCTGGGGCCGTACGCCATCTCGGCCTTCGACCCCGACCGGCGCATTGTTCTCACGGCCAACCCGGGCTACGTGGCACGGGACGGCCTGCCCGCTGGCCATGCAGCCGGCATCACCATCCGCCTCGGCTTCACACCGCGAGCCGCTGCGGCGCACGTCGCAGCCGGCGACGCCGACTACTCGGTAATGCCAATTGCCCGGTCGGCCACACGTCGCGGTGGCTATGCGGCTGGTGCCACCACCAATGCCGTCACCGATTCGGCCACGGCGTACGTGGCAATCGACCCATCCCAGGCACCGTTCACAGACCCTGGTGTGCGGCGTGCCGTTGGGCTGGCTCTGGATCGATCCGTCGCGGCGGCGGCGATCACCACCGGGGCCCGTGCGGCCAGCCGCATGATTCCACCCGGCACCCCGGGCAACCGTGAGGGAACCCGAGCGCCCGACCTGCGCACCGCACGGGCACTGGTGTCCGGGGCGGGGGCCACCGGCACCGCGGTAACGCTCTGGACGGGAACCGGATACGCAGAGCGCGCCATCGCCCCGGCCGTGCGTGACGCACTTTCGAAGATTGGTCTCGTCCCAATCGTGAAGGCACTGCCAAAGAACTCGGGCCTCGGCCACGCCGCGCCGCGTGCCGCGATTGCCACCGCCATGTGGACTCAGACGCTCCCAGACGGATCAGATGCCTATGCGCAGCTACTGGGCACCACCGCTCCGGGCACGCCCGCCACCCCACCGATACCCGTCATCTCCAGCGATGCTGCCCTTCGATCGCGCGCCCGATCAGCCGCCAACGCGGTCCTCGGCACCGCGCGCGATTCGGCATGGGCACAGGTGGATGCCAGCGCGGTTGCCGACGGCCGTGTGGTGCCGGTCGCCACCCCCGTCGCAACGGAGGTCACCGCACCCGGTGTGTCCGGTATGACGGTGAACCCCGTGCTTGGAGTACTGCTCGGATCGCTGCAGCCCGCGGGCGGGAGCGATCCCGCGCGCTAGGCCCCGGCGGGCTTCACGGCGGACCGGCTGCGAGTGGTGCGGGTCCGCGAACGGCTCGCACCGCTCCCCGCGGCCCCGCCACCAACCCGCGCACTCCCCGGTGCCAACGAGGCATCCGACTCCAGCGCGATAGAGATGCCGAGGTCCTCCTCAATCGCCGCCAGCACCGCGCTGTCGTCTGCGGTGAGGAACCCCATGACCTCCGGGTGAACACTCACGGCAACGGGCGACTCAGATGTGCCGGTAAGCGCCATGCGGATCTGACGCTCGGCGTCAATGGCGTGGGTCTCGGCACTCACAACGAATCCCTGCCCCCCGCATGTGGGGCAGTGGTTGGTCATGATCTCGCGGGCACCGTCGCTGATGTTCTGACGCGTCATCTGCACCAGGCCGAGCGGCGAGATCTCCACCACGAAGGTGCGGGTGCGATCGTTTGCGAGTGCGTCGTTAAGCGCCTGGGTCACCGCTCGGCGGTTCTTCGCGTTATCCATGTCGATGAAGTCGATAACGATGATGCCGCCGATATCACGGAGCCGCAGCTGGCGCACGACCTCGGTGGCCGCCTCGAGATTGGTACGGGTGATGGTGTCTTCGAGATGGGTGTTGCCACGCCCCACGTTCTTGCCCGAGTTGACGTCGATCACGGTC
>SYFI01000034.1 GCA_005800465.1 Actinomycetota bacterium
CCATCGCGAAGGTGCTCGACGACCTTTACGGAATTGAGCAGGGCTTTATGACCACGACGCACGCGTACACGAACGATCAGCAGATCCTCGACCTGCCGCACAGCGACCTGCGCCGCGCCCGTGCGGCTGCGCTGTCGATCATCCCCACGTCGACGGGTGCCGCACGTGCCATCGGCGAGGTGATGCCGCACCTCAAGGGCCGGCTCGACGGGTTCGCCATGCGTGTTCCCACGCCCGATGGCTCGGTTGTGGACCTCGTGGCCACCGTCAAGGGCACGCCCGATGTGGACGAGACCAACGCGGCCATGAAGGCGGCCTCAACCGGCCCGATGGCCGGAATTCTCGGGTACTCCGAGGATCCGATCGTGTCGCGTGATGTCGTTGGCGACTCGCACTCGTCGCTGTACGACGCCCCACTCACCATGGTGATGGGAAACCAGGTGAAGGTCATCTCCTGGTACGACAACGAATGGGCCTACTCGTGCCGGGTGGTTGACCTGGCGCAGAGGCTTCTGCCGTAATGCAGCGCCCTCTCCAAGTGGATTCGCCGGGTCGTTCGTGGGCGGGGGAGCGCGTGCTCGTGCGTGCTGACCTCAATGCACCCCTCGACGCCCGACGGGTGACCGACGACGCGAGGATTCGCGCGTCGGTGGCCACCATCCGGTATCTGCTGGACAACGGCGCCGCAGTTGCAGTGTGTTCGCATCTTGGGCGCCCCAACGGCCAGCGAGTTGACGATCTGTCGCTTGCGCCGTGTGCGGTACGCTTGTCGGATCTTCTTGGCCAGCCAGTCGAGTTGCTTGCCGACTGCATTGGCCCGGTCGTGGAGGCCCGCGTGCGGGCACTTCAGCCCGGCGATGTCGTGATGCTTGAGAACCTGCGCTTCCACCCGGGCGAAGAGGCCAACGACGCAGCATTCGCCGACCAGTTGGCGGTGGGCTTCACGGCGTACGTCAATGACGCTTTTGGGGCTGCCCACCGGGCCCATGCATCGACCGAGGCCGTCGCACGTCGGCTGGATGCCTGCGCCGGATTGCTGCTCGGCCGTGAGGTCGAGGTGCTCGGAGGGTTGCTCGGCGACCCCACTCCGCCATTCGTAAGCGTGCTGGGTGGGTCGAAGGTGAGCGACAAGTTGCCGCTCATCGAGAACCTGCTCGATACCTCCGACCGCATCCTCATTGGCGGGGCCATGTGCTTCACATTTCTGAAGGCCCTCGGAGATCCGGTGGGAACCTCGCTGCACGAGGACGCGGCGGCACAGCAACTCGCGCTGCGCCTGCTTGATCGCGCCGGCAAGGTGAACTGCACGCTCCAGTTGCCCACAGACATTCTGTTGGCGGACCGCTTCAGCGCCGATGCCAACCTGCAGGTGGTGCCGAGCGACGCCATCCCTGATGGTTGGATGGGTGTGGACATCGGTCCGCGTACCTCGGCTGCCTATCGCGACGTGATCGCGACGGCGGGCACTGTGTTCTGGAACGGACCCATGGGTGCATTTGAGATACCGCCATTTGCTGACGGCACCCGCGCGGTGGCCGAGACCATGGCATCGTCGGCCGCCATCACAGTGGCCGGGGGTGGTGATTCGGGCGCTGCGGTCAGCGAGATGGGTCTCGCCGATCGGTTCACCTGGGTCTCCACCGGGGGCGGTGCCGCGCTTGAAATGCTCGAGGGTGCCGTCCTCCCCGGCGTTGCAGCGCTTCCGGTCGCATGAGCAGCGCACGCCGTCCCCTCGTTGCAGGCAACTGGAAGATGCACAAGACCGGTCCTGAGGCACGCGAGTTCTGTGCGTCCCTCGCAGCGCTGGTGAGTGAATTGCCCGCGGTCGATGTTGCGGTGTGTCCGCCGTATACCGCCCTTGAGGCGTCGGCCAGTGCGCTCTCCGGATCGCCCATCGCGGTCTACGCACAGAACGTCCACGAGAATGAGAAGGGCGCCCATACCGGGGACATCAGTTCGGCGATGATCCTCGCTACCGGTGCCGACGGCGCGCTGGTGGGGCACTCCGAGCGTCGCGCGGCGGGGGACACCGATGCACAGATCGCCCTGCGCGTGCGTAACGCGATCGACGCCGGCCTGCTGGTGGTGCTGTGCTGTGGCGAGTCGCTCAGCACCCGTCAGGCAGGGCACACTGAGTCGTGGCTCACCGGCCAGATCCGCTCGGCATTCGAGGACGTTCAGTCCGGTGACACCGCACAGCTGGTGATCGCCTACGAGCCGATCTGGGCCATCGGAACGGGCGAGACCGCCTCGCCTGCACAGGCTCAGGAGGCATGCGCGATCGTGCGTCGTGTGGCGTCCGAGACGATCGACGGTGCGGCCCTGCGTGTGTTGTACGGCGGCAGCGTGTCTCCCGCAAATGCGGTGGAACTCATGTCGCAGCCGGATGTGGATGGGGCGCTGGTGGGTGGCGCCAGCCTGGAGCCTGGGCCACTTGCTGCAATCGTGGCGGCCGCCGGATGACCGGGCCGCTCGTACTCGTCGTCATCGACGGGTTCGGTATTGCCTCAGCGGGCTCCGGAAATGCCGTCACGCTTGCCCGCACGCCCGCCCTCGACGCGCTTGCGGCCGAGGGGTCGGCCACCACCCTGGTGGCATCCGGGCTGCCCGTGGGCCTGCCCGATGGCCAGATGGGCAACAGCGAGGTGGGCCACCTGAACCTCGGTGCCGGTCGTCGTGTGCCACAGATGCTGGTGCGCGTGGACGAGGCCGTCTCGGCCCCCGGTGGGCTGGGCGCGGTGCCGGCGCTGGCTGCCGCAATGGACCGCGCATCGGGTGCCACTCTGCATCTTGTTGGTCTGGTGGGCGATGGCGGTGTGCACGCAAGTCAGCGTCACCTGGTGGCGCTGGTCGCGGCGGCCCGTGAGCGCGGTGTGGAACATGTGGTGGTGCACGCAATCACAGACGGGCGTGACTCGCGTCCCGACTCCGCGCTGTCGGCGATACGGGCACTGGAGGCCGACGGTGTGGTGGTGGGTACCGTGATCGGCCGCTACTGGGCCATGGATCGCGATCACCGCTGGGACCGCATCGGGCGCGCGTACAACGCCATGGTGCGCGGGCGCGGGGAAGGCGCGGCGACGGCATCCGATGCGGTTCTGCGCTCGTACGACGCCGGCGTCACCGACGAGTTCATTGAGCCATGGGTCATCGGCGACCCTGCTTCCGGCCGTATCCGCCCCGGCGACGCCGTGGTGGTGTGGAACTTTCGGCCGGATCGCGCCCGCCAGATCACCCAGGCGCTGGGCGATCCCGACTTTGACGGGTTTGACCGCGGGGGAACGGGGGCCTTTGACGACATCACCACCATGACTCGCCTGCGCGCCGAGTGGAACTACCCGGTGGCATTTGAGTCCCAGGACGTGCGCCAGGGTATGGCCGAGTCGATGAGCATGGCCGGCAGGCCCCACACCGAGATGCCGAGATACGAGCGCGCGAACGCGGAGACCTCGGGGGTCGCGCCGAACAGCTGCACGATGAGCGGCGTCGCGACGAACCCGGCGAGGGCCAGTGCCGCGCCGATGCCCAGGGCGAG
>SYFI01000035.1 GCA_005800465.1 Actinomycetota bacterium
CGCGTCTACCAAGTCCGCCACCCGCCCGGTGACCGGCCCTGAGGCGGGAGGATGCTAGCGCAACCGCCATGACCGGAATCTGCACGGGTGATATCTACGATGTGCCTTTCGTTCGGCGCCGTCGCAAGGATTCCTCTGCTGGCGGTGGAAGGGCACTCGCCAGATGCGCATGCCCGGATCACACACATCATCCACACGTGCCCATGGACAGGGCCGCGTGCTCGGCCGCTACGACCTCCGGGAGGTCATCGGCCGGGGCGCGACCTCGCGGGTCTATCGGGCCCTCGATCGCGCCACAGGGCGGGATGTCGCGGTGAAAGAGATCCCCATCGATCTTGGCCTGGAGAGGCGCGTGGGAGCCGAGATCCGGGCGGCATCGCGGCTTGGGCACCATGGCGTGGTGCGCATGCTCGACTGGGGCGAGGACAGCGAATCGCTCTATCTCATCTCCGAACTGATCGACGGACCATCGTTGGAGCGGGTATACGCCGACACGCCTCCGGGCGACCGCGCTGCTGCCGAGATGGCCGCAGATGTACTGGATGCCCTTGCGCATGCGCATGAGCGCGGCGTGATCCACCGCGACATCAAGCCCGCCAACATCCTCGTTGACGACAACGGACACGCCCGGGTGACCGATCTGGGAGTGGCCCGGCTCTCCGGTGAGAGCGGAATGACCCAGACCGGTGGCGTGGTGGGCACCATGGCGTACATGGCGCCCGAACAGGCAACGGGCGAGGTCGTGACCGGCGCTGCCGACGTATGGGCCGCCACGCTGGTGCTGTACGAGGGGCTCACAGGCAGAAATCCCCTGCTGGGCGTCAGTCCGGCAGATACCGCGCGCCGGGCGGCGCTCGGCGAGGTGGCACCCATCCGCACGCTCCGCCCCGACCTGCCCGAGCGCCTGTCGCGGGCCATCGATGCCGGGCTCTCGCCCGACCCGGATGCGCGCCCCGATGCCGCACGTCTGGCGCGCGTGGTGCGCGAGGAAGCCGATGAGCTGCCAGAGGGCCGTGGCAAGCGCGCCATCGCACTGCTCTCCGGTCCGTTGCCACCTGCGCTCACCGGAGCCGCCGCCGCCATTCTGGGCGGCATGATCGCCGAGCGCGGGTTCAGCACCAGCACCTTCGGTACCGCGGGCATCGCCCTCATCGCCGGCATCATCGGCGCATGGCGTGCGCCCGTGGCGGCAATCGGCCTGGTGCTGCTGGCGGGCGTCAGCATGGCCACCGCTGGACCCGCATTCACCGGAATCGCCGTCATCATCGCGCTGCTGCTGGTGATGACCGGATCACGACATGGTCGCCTCATCCTGCTGCCGGTGCTTGCGCCGGTGCTGGCGGCGTGGGGCCTGTTGCCGCTGTACGCCATCGCGGCGGGATCCACCCGATCAGTGGCATCCCGGATATGGACGTCGGTCGCGGGAATGCTCGCCGTGCTTGCGTGGCAGATCGTGTCCGGGGCATCGTCGTTCATGTTCACCGGCGGAGAGCAATGGGGTATCTGGGACCGCCTGAAGGGGGTACGATCGCCAATGGCAGCAGGGGATCTGCTGCTGCGTCCCCTCGGTGCGCACCCGCAGGCGCTGATGGCTGCCGGCATCATGATTGCGGCGGCTCTGACATGGCCTTTGGTGCTGCGATCAAGGGGTACCACACGCATTTCCACGGCGGTGCTGTGGGGAGCGGGAGTGACCATCGCCGCTGGCTTGCTGGGGGGCGGAGGCCTGTGGGCGGTCGGCGCCGTGATCCCCTCGGCTATCCTCGCCATTGCCTGGGCGGCTCGGCCATGGCGCGTATTCACGCGTGGTGATGCTGGGCAGTCGCCCTCCGTGGACGGAATGGTGGGATGAGCGCACTCCGGAGCATCGAACAGAAGATTGAGGGCCTGGTCGAGAAGACCTTCGGCCGGATGTTTCGCAGCACGCTTCAGCCCGTGGAGCTGGCGCGGCGTCTGGCGCGCGAGATGGAGGACCACAAGACTGTCTCGGTATCGCGCGTGTACGTGCCAAACCAGTACACGGTGTACCTCTCCCCGACCGATCGCCGGCAGTTTGCATCGTACGAATCGTCGCTCGTCATCGAGCTGGGCTCGTACCTTGAGGCCCACGCCCGCAGCGAGGGGCTGTCGCTCTTGTCAATGCCGCGAATCCGCTTGGAGACCGACGACGACCTGCGCCCCGGCGAGTTCGGCATCGCGTGCCGCATGGTGGACCCAGGGCGCCCCGGCATCGAGGTGCCGGGCGAAGAGCCCGTGGATCCGCTGCCGCCGCCGGCTGAGCCGCTGTCAAACGAGGCCCTCGACGCCGTGAGCGGCACCCAGGTGCTGAGTGCCGAGCAGGCCCGTGCCGCAGGCCTGGTGCGCGAGGAGGTCACCATCTACGTGGGCGGCCAGCCCAACCGGGTGGCGCGCAAGGTCACCACGCTGGGGCGAAGCCGCGACTGCGACATCGTGGTGCCCGACCCAAACGTGAGCCGCGTGCACGCCGAGATCCGCCACGAGGGCCTCGAGTACACGTTGGTGGACCTTGGCTCGACCAACGGCATGGAGGTGAACGGCAAGCGCGTGATGCGTCATGCCCTTCGCGATGGTGACCAGGTGAGTCTGGGTGGCGCCGAGATCAATGTGGAACGTCGATGATCGCACCGGGGCCACGCAGGCGCCGGTCGGAGTGACCGGGGGCCACCGGTGACCGAGACGGGGCTCATCATCGGGCAGGCCGTCTTTCTCCTGCTCCTATTCGTGTTTATCGGCGCCGTCGTGCGGGCGTCGGTGCGCGCCCTGCGCACGGCTGAGATCGAGGTACGCCCACCCGATCCGTCGGAGATGGCCCCCGCCCAGTCGAGGGCGCCCTCACCGGGCGCGGCTGCGCAGACAGTGGTGGGCGTGGGATCCGCCCAGGCGGTGCGCAAGCCGCACGCCGTCATGCCAGAGAACGCCGGAATCGCCGCAAAGCCCGAGATTGCACGTGCGGCGGCGGCGATGGACCCGCACCTCATGGTGACGCAATCCACCAGCCTTCAGGTGGGAACGCGATATGACGTGGCGGGCGGGGCGACGATCGGCCGATCGAAGTCCGCGCGCATCCCCGTGACCGATCAATTCATCTCACACACCCACGCCCGCGTGTTCCGCCGCGGCCACTTCTGGTTTGCAGAGGACCTGGGGTCGCTCAACGGCACATTCATCAACGGCAGCCGCATCTCGGGTGAGCAGCAGCTGCATCTGCGCGACGAGATACGCGTGGGCGAAACCGTGCTGCGATGGGAGGACTGACCATGCGCGACGATCTGGCCCTCACCGAGCTCGCATCGGCATCCGATGTGGGTCGCGTGCGGTCCGACAACCAGGATCTCGACCTGCTGGCGCCGCCGCTCATCGCGGTGGCCGACGGAATGGGTGGGCACAAGGGCGGTGCCACCGCAGCGCGCATGGCCGTCGATTCGCTTCGCGAGGTGGGCACCACCACCGACCCGGCCGCCCTGTTGGGTGCGCTGAAGCAGGCGAACACGGCGATCGCCGCCGCAGCGGTGGCCGACCCGGATCTGGAGGGCATGGGCACCACCACCACAGCGGGGTTTGTCGATGCCGGGGTGCTCTATCTGGTGCACGTGGGTGATTCACGGGCCTATCTGGTGCGTGACGGGCGCATAGTGCAGGTGACCGACGACCACTCCATCGTGGCCGAAATGGTGCGGCGAGGAGCACTGTCGAAGGCCGATGCCGAGCACCACCCCGCGCGCCACGTGATCACCCGGGCCCTCGGCGTGGACATCGACGTGGAGGTGGACGCCCTGCGGGTTGATCTGGAACCCGGCGACGTGGTGCTGCTGTGCACCGACGGCTTGTCGGGTCCGGTGGACGACGATGAGATCCTGGCCGCAATCGATGACGCAGGCACCCTGAACGAAGCGGCGGCCACGCTGATCGCCCTGGCTAATAATGCGGGCGGGCCGGACAACGTCACCGTGGTGCTCGCCCGGGTGGACGCGGTCACCCGGGAGGCGGCGGCAGCGGGATGACCGCGCACCTCGTACTGGTCGAGCTGGCCCGGGCGACCGACGTGGGCCGCGTGCGCGACCACAACGAGGACCGCCCTCTCGTGCGTCCGCCCATCGTGGCGGTGGCCGACGGCATGGGTGGTGCCCAGGCCGGCGAGGTGGCGGCGGGCATGGCCGTGCAGGCGCTCGAGGCATTGGCTCCCACGCCCCGGCCCGGCGACCTGAAGCGTGCCGTGGAGCGGGCAAACAAGGACATCCGCCGCGCCGCCGCCGGCGACGCCGGGCGGGCCGGGATGGGCACGACCGTGACCGCATGCATGCTGGGTGACGACAGCCGGATGTATGTGGTGCACGTGGGCGATTCGCGCGCCTATCTGGTGCGTGATGGCGAGCTTCGGCGACTCACCGACGACCACTCCATGGTGGCAGAGCTGGTGCGTGGCGGGGCGCTCACCGAAGAGCAGGCCGACCGCCATCCGCAGCGCAACGTCATCACACGCGCGGTCGGTGCGCAATCGGACCTGACACCCGATTCGTTTCAGGTGCGAGTGCAGGATGGCGACGTCATCATGCTGTGCACCGACGGCGTATCGGCGGCGATCGGCGGCGCGGCGATCACCCGCATCATGCTGGCCGGTGGGTCGCTCGTCGATGCCGCCCATGCGCTGGTGGAGGCCGCTGATGCATCGGGTGGCGAGGACAACGCCACCGTGGTGCTGGCGCGTATCGGGACCGGCGAGCCGGCCACCGTGCCGGAACCAGTGGAGTTCGTGCCACCAACCCCGCGCATGGCCACGCTGCCGCGCCCCCTGGTGGAGCCCACGCACCGCACGGGCCGGTCGCCGCAGCCCGGTCGTGTGCTGGAGCACGTGCCCAGAGCCCGTTCGAAGATGCTGCTCGTTGTTGCTGCGGTCATCGTGGTGGTGGGGTTCATCGTGGGTGGCGTGGCATGGGCATCGTCGCGCTCGCACGTGGTGCAGGCCGATGATTCCGGGCAGTTGCGCCTGTACAACGGGCTGCCCTACTCACCCCTCGGTATCTCATTCCTCAGTGATGGGCAGGTGATCGGCGTGCCGGCGGCGGCCGTACTGGCCAAGGAGCCATCCGCACTTGAGGAGGGCGTACAGGGCGAGGGTGAGGCCACCGCGTTGGCCGTGCGCCTGACATGGCACTACGGCATTCCCACCATGTGGGAATCGCCCAGCGCCGCGTCGGTCCCCATGGCCACGCCCGCAAAGAAGAAGGCAGCGAAGACGAGCGCCAATGCCACTGCGGCGCAGAAGAAGAAGGCTGCTGCTGCGCAGGCTGCGGCCCGGAAACGCGGATGAGGCTTCGTACCCGCGAGATGTACTTCCTTGTTCCCGGCCTGCTGCTGGGAATGCTCGGCCTGGCCGCCGCGGCATCGGCGCGCACCGACACCCTGCAGGTGGGTCCGTGGCAGACCTCTCTGGGCGTGGTCATGGTGTTTGTGGTGATGCACGCGGTGCTGCGCCTTCGTGCGCCGTATTCAGATCCGTATCTGGTGCCCATCATGGCGGCGCTCACAGGAATCGGACTGGCAGAGCTCTACCGCATCGATCCGGCGCTGGCCGGCGAGCAGGCGCTGTGGATGACCCTCGGCGGCATCGTGTTCTGCGCGATCATCGTGTTTCTTCCCGATCAGCGGGTACTGGAGCGTTACCGCTACGTGATCGGCCTCACGGCCGTGGGCCTGCTGGTGGCCACCATGGTGTTCGGCACCACCGTCAACGGATCCCGCCTGTGGATCTCGGTGGGCGGTAGCCAGCGCGTGCAGCTTGGAGAGCTGGCCAAGGTGCTGGTGGTCATCTTCCTGGCGGGGTACCTGCGGGAGAAGCGCGAGGTGCTGGCCATTCCCACCGAGCGCAGGTTTGGCATGAACCTGCCGGCCTTCCGTCACATGGCACCCATCCTGCTCTTCTGGGGGCTGGCGTTAGTGGTGGTGGTTGCGCTGAACGACTTCGGTACCGCGCTGCTGTTCTTCGGCGTGTTTCTGGCCATGCTGTACCTGGCCACGGGGCGTGCGCTCTACGTGGGTTTGGGCATTGGCATGTTTGTGGCGGGGTCGTTATTCATCTGGGCGACCGTGCCCAGAC
>SYFI01000036.1 GCA_005800465.1 Actinomycetota bacterium
AAGGTGACCATGACCGCCAACTGTCCGCTGCTCGGTGTCATCAGCGGCTGCTCCGCCGATTTCGACGTGATGGCACCCGCCGGCGCGATGGTGAATGTGCGGAGCACCGCCGGGTCGGTGATGGTCACCGGGATATCCGGCACCGTGACAGCCAGCAGTACTGCAGGTGGTGTGGCGGTGATCAGGTCACGGGCAGCCACGATCACGGCCTCGAGCACGGCGGGTGAAGTGCGGGTGGAGGCCACCACCGCGCCCACCCGAGTGCAGGCCACCACGTCGGCCGGCGATGTTGATGTCACCGTGCCAAAAGGCGCGTATCGCGTTGATGCCAGCGCGGGCGCGGGCAGCGTGAGCATCGAGGGAATCACCCGCGACGACTCCGCCCCACGGTCGATCACCGCCAGCGCATCAGCCGGCGACGTTCACGTGGTGGGCCGATAGGCCCCGGCGACGCTACGGCTGGTCGCGGCGGTTGTGGCGGCGTATCAGGAAGAACGTGATGCCGGCACCAAGGAGCGCCGACAGCAGGATGACCACGATGAGGCTGGTCTGGGTGTCGAACACCCACCAGGTCACATCGACCTCCTGTGAGTTGGCGATGATGAACCACACAAACAGCACCGCGGCCACAATCACCGCGATCATCCTCGGATTCGTGCCGCCGCGGTCCCGTGAGGGCGACCTCTGATCGTTGTTGCTCATGCCTTCTCCCTCGGGCGGTCGTGGGCCGTCATGGTGTCAGCGGCGGCAGACGGATCGATCTCGCGGGCCACCACCCGCGTCACCAGTGAATCGAGGGCCGCCTCGTCGATCCGGGCATCCATTTCGCGGGCCATGCGCTCCATCGCGAGGGCGCGCAATCTGCGGCGCATGCCGTCGCGGCGGCGGTCGGCCAGTGCGTCGCCCTCAGCCAGCGCGGCTCGGTGCGATTCGATGCCCTCCCACATTTCGGCAATACCACTGCCATCAATCGCCTGGGTCATGAGCACCGGCGGTCGCCAAGCATCTGACGGCACCAGCGACAGCGCTGTCTCGATCTCGCCGGCCAGGATGTCGGCGCCGGGACGGTCGGCCTTGTTGATGACGATGACATCGGGGATCTCCATGACGCCGGCCTTGATTGCCTGAATCGCGTCGCCGCTCCCGGGGATGAGCACCAGCACCACGGTCTCGGCCAACGCCTGCACTTCGATCTCGTTCTGCCCCGAGCCCACGGTCTCGATGATCACCACGTCGTATCCGGCGGCGTCGAGAATTTCAACGGCATCGCCAGTGGCCTCCGATAGGCCACCCAGGTGCCCCCGCGTGGCCATCGACCTGATGAACACGCCGTCGTCCAGAAAGTGATCTACCAGGCGGATGCGGTCACCCAGCACCGCGCCGTGGGTGAACGGGCTGGTGGGGTCAACGCTCACGATGGCCACCGTCATTCCGATATGGCGAAGGTGGCGTACAAGCGCGGCCGCAAGCGTGCTCTTGCCGGCGCCCGGCGATCCGGTAATTCCGATGCGCATCGCCCGACCGGTGACCGGGTGCAGTGCCGCCATGACCGCACGGCCATCCGGCCCGAGTGACTCGGCCATTGAGATAGCGCGGCCGATGGCACGGCGCGTGCCGGCGCGTACGCCCGCAATGACCTCCTCGGGGTTCACGCCACCTCCGCCAGCGCCTCGGCCATGGCGGCCAGCAGGCGATCAGTCTGGTCGGGTGTACCCACCGTAATGCGAAGTGCCCCGGGGGCGCCAAAAGCCCCGGCCGGGCGCACGATCACGCCCCGGGCGGTAAGCGCGGCATCCAGTGCCCGCGCGCGATCCACCCCAACCTCCATAAACAGAAAGTTGGCCTGCGACGGCAGGGGATCAAGGCCAAGTGCCCGCAGGCCGGCATCCATGCGGGCCCGTTCCGTCCGGGCCATCCCCATACGCGGCGGCAGGTGCTCGGCCGCATCGGCCAACGACGCCACCGCCGCGGCCTGGGCGAGTGCGTTTACGTCAAAGGCATTGCGCACAGGCGTGAGGGCCGAGATGAGATCCGGCGGGCCTGCCATCCATCCCACCCGCATTCCCGCCAGGCCATATGCCTTGCTGAAGGTGCGCATCACCACCATCGGGCGACCACCCTGCAGCATCGCCACGCCATCATGTGCACCGGCGGGCAGGTACTCGAAGTAGGCCTCATCCAGCACCGGCAGCACATGTCCCGGCAGCGCATCAAGGAACGCTCCCAGATCCCCGGCATCCACCATGCCGCCCGTGGGGTTGTTGGGGCTCACCACAACCGTCATCTTCGTGGCAGGTGTCACGGCAGCCAGCAGGGCGTCGAGGTCGTACGCACCATCGGCGCGCAACGACGCAGGCACCCAGGTGGCGCCCTGCATCATCGTGCCCTGACGGTGCGAGATGAACGACGGCCAGCACATGGCCAACTCGTCACCCGGGTCAAGCAGGGCCATGCACAGGATTTTGATGAGGCTGTCCACCCCATTGCCCACCGCGATCGCCGCCGGGTCGATTCCGTGCAGATCGGCAAGCGCGTCGCGCAGCGCCCATGCATCGGGGTCGGGGTACAGGTTCTGATCTCGGGCCGCGGCGGCAATGGCGTCGATGGCCGCCGGGAACGGGGGCAATGGCCCCTCGTTCGATGCCAGCTTGACCACCTCGATGTCGCCCAGTTCACGCCGGATGTCCTCGAGCGGCCGCCCTGGCACGTAGGGCTCCACGGCCTGAAGCGCCGGTCGGAGGAGCGCGGGGTCGAAGTACGGTGCGTCGGTCACTTTTTGGAGGCTACACTCGCCGCCGATGCCGGAACTCGATGATCTGGGGCTGTTTCCGCTTGGCCTCGTGCTGCTGCCGGGTGAGCGCGCACCCCTTCACCTGTTTGAGCCCCGCTACCGGGCGCTCGTCGCCGACTGCGTGCTGGACGATCGCCCGTTCGTCATCCTGCAGGCCCGCGGCGAGGGTGCCCCGGCGATTGGGTGCACCGCGCGCTTCACCGGCCTTGGGCGGCGGTTCGCCGATGGCCGCATGAATGTGAGCGTCGTGGGCGAGCGCGTCGTGCGGTTGCTCGGGGAAACCTCCGGGCGCCTCTACTTCACCGCGTGGGTTGAAGGCGTGGACGACGACTCCGACGTGGGGTCCGACGAACGCATTACGGAGGTCCATGACCTCTTTCAGCGTCTGGTAAATGAGATCGCCCCCACCGCACCGCCGCCGCCCATTCGCGACGACATCCCGCTTTCGTACGCAGTCGCCGGGATGATCGAAATGCCGGTGGAGCCAAAGCAGGATCTGCTCGAGTGCCGCGACGAGGACCTTCGGCTGGGAATGGTATGCGCCATCCTCTCGGCCGCGCTCGATGGAGCCGACCGCGAGCGCATTGCTGCCGCCCGGGCCCGCACCAACGGCAAGGTCGCACTGCCGTGAACACGCCGGTCGCGGTGGTCGCGGCCCGGCGTATCGCTTGGGTGGAGGGGCCAGATGCCGAGGCGCTGCTGCATGGCCTGCTCACCGCCGACGTTCTTGCAATCCCAGTGGGCGGCGGCACGCCGTCGCTGATACTCGACACCCAGGGCCATCTGGTGGCGCGCATTCACGTACACCGCGACGCCCCTGACGCCTTTACCCTGCTGCTCGACCCGGCACCGGCGCCCGATGGCATGGCCGTCATTGCCGCCCACCACGTGAGCGAGGACGCCCAGGTGATGGGCCCGGAAGATGTCGAGGTGCTGGTGATCACTGGTCCGGCCCCTGATGCCGACCTCGTGGTGCCGGGGGTGATCCCCGGAACCACCGAGCTGGTCACCGACGACCCCGTTGGTCTGGCAGCCGAGTTGGGCCTTGCTCTTGCGCCCCCGGAATTTCTCGAGGCCATGCGTATTGCCGCCGGCATACCCGCCATCGGCGTGGATACGGGCGCGACAACCCTGGTGCAGGAGTCCGGGCTCGACGACTTGGTGTCGTTTGAGAAGGGCTGCTACCTCGGGCAGGAGACCGTCGCGCGCCTCCACTACCGCGGCCACGCCAATCGCAGGCTCGCGCGCATCGCCCTTGATGCTCCCGTGCCGGTGGGCACCACCTTCAGTGCCGGAGATGCCGCTGGTGGCACCGCAACCAGCGTGAGCCCGCTCCCCGACGCCACCTGGATGGCGCTGGCCATGGTGCGCCGCGAGGTGCCCGATGGTGCCGAGGTTGTCTTTGACAACGGCGTGGGCGGCCGCGTGCTTCCCCGCGACGAGTGATGGTCGGCCGGTCCCCGATGGCCGCTGGGCTTGCCATGCCCGGTGCTACGTTCAAACCATCATGAGCTTGCAGCGCGACGCGCGTGCGAGGGCCGCCCACCAGTCGGCCATCGTGCGCCTCTTCTACGACCGTGGGGGTGACCTCCGCACCGTTCGCGTGCTGGTCGTCGTCATGGTGATGGTGGCCATCATCGTCGCCGGTACGGTGGGCGTGTCGTTTGCGGGCGCAGCGGCCGGACCCGAGACCCTCGCCATCAGTGCGTTGGTCGTGTTTCTCGGCCTCAAACTGCCATTTCTCGGGCTGGTCTTCTGGATCATCATGCGTCAGGGCAACGGCGAGGCCCACAATGATTGGTCAGACCGCGAGCGCGACGAAATCTTTGCGTACCTTGTCAATCAGGCCCGTGAGGCAAAGGGGCGACCTGACGAGGCGGAGCGCCTTCAGTGGCTCACCCACGAGGCGTGGCTTATTGCCGACACCGTCCCCGACGAACACCGTGCCAAGGCCGTTGCTTTGGCGGTGGAGATCGGTGCAATGCGCCCGACCCCATCCGGGACGACGGCGCCGGGCTGATTCGCGGCGATCCCCGCGGCCACCGTGGCCGACGGGATCAGGCGAACACGATGCCGTCGTCCAGGTCGCCCTTGGCAAGGGATTCGACCACCTTGTCGAAGGCGAGCGAATGGACCGCGGCCGAGATCTCCGCGGCAGGACCGGCGAGCGCATCGGGGTGGCGGGCCTGCATCGACACCCGACCCACAAAGCATGTCTTGATGCACACGGGGGCCCCACCCTTCATCACCTCGATGTTGAATCCCCACAGCGTGTGGGCATCGTCGGTGAGCGACGTGCGGGGCGGCTCTGCCCGCAGCACGTAGGCCGTTCCCCCTATCTCAACTTCGCGCGTGTTCACAGCTCGATGACCTCTCCATGCTCGTCCGCTCCGAACGCCCCTCCCCCACGCCGCGGATCGCCTGCAGCCTCAAGTCCCCGCCTGCCCGAACCCACCGCCGATACCCCGCCGAAGTAGAGATTGGCCTCAGTCCACAGGCGCAGGTCGAAGCCATCGGCCCGGAGTGCCTGCACGGCGTTGTCCGGGACACCACCCTCAACGTCGAGGCCACCGCCTTCGTGGTGAATACGTGGTCGCGCAACCGCGTCACGTGGCCGCGCGTCCCCGTCAACCAGATCGGCAACCACGGCGAGGATTGCAGACCGCAGCCGGTTCGAGCCAGCTGAGCCGAGCGATGCCACCGGTCGGTCGCCATCAATGATGAGCGTCGGGGCCATCATCGACGTCATCCGAACCCCTGCCGGCAGCGTTCCGAATCCGCCGGGGTTCAGGTCGCTCTCACCCAGCATGTTGTTGAGCATGATCCCGGTACCGGGCACCACCACGCCCGACCCCGACCCATTGGATGATGAGAGGCTGGCCATCCCGCCCTCGGCGTCAATCGCGCTTACATGCGTGGTACCGGTGGGCTTCCTCGACGGGGGCAGCCCCGAGGTCTCGTGCCCCGAGAGCGCCGCCCAGAAGCGGTCGAGGAAGTCGTCGTCGGACAGGCTCGCGTTGAACTCCGGCCCGCGCATGGCATTCGCGGCGGCCGCGGCGCGGGCGAGCCCCAGGTAGAACCCGTCGTCATCTGCTGGTGGAGGGTTTCGCCCCAAGTGATGCAGTGAGGCCGAGATGAGCGTGCCACCACTCGATGGCGGGGGATTGGTGAGCACAGTGACGCCTCGGAATGACACCTCGAGCGGGGTGCGCTCAATCACGCCGTACGCACGCAGGTCATCCCGCGTAATGAGCCCGCCCTGCACCTCGAGGTACCTGATCAACTCCTCGCCAAGCATGCCGTCGTACAGACACGCGGCCCCCTCCCGTCCAAAGCGTTCGAGCGACTCGGCAAGATCGGACATCCAGATGGTGCCGCCGGGTGGCGTGGCGCCCCCCCCGTGCTGCCCGTAAATGGCGGCGCTTGATGGGGTGTGCATAAGCATCTCGGCCAGGATCTCGTGCAGGTAGGCCGCCTGTTCGCCGATCATCACACCCTCGCGTGCCTGACGCACCGCCGGGGCCGCAAGGTCGGCCAGCGGGATCCGCCCGAACCGACGCGAGGCCAAGTCGAGACCGGCGAGCATCCCCGGCACGGCGCATGACGCAGCGCCGATGTGAAACACCTGCTCCACGGTGCCAAATGGCACGGTGAAGGCATGCAGATCGTCGGGGTCGAGCACCCGGCCACCGGACCCGGTTCCCGGCACCGACACGAAGAAGTCCAGCAACGTGGCGGGCCCACCCGGTGGACGCACCAGCAGAAACCCGCCAGCCCCCGGACCGGTGAGCACGCTCTCAGCCACCGCCGACATGAGCGCGCCGGCGATAACGGCATCGGTGGCCGTGCCGCCGGCGGCCAGGACATCCGCACCGGCCCGCGCGGCCAGTGGGCTCCCGGCCGCGACGGCGCCGGTGATCATCAGGCCGGCGCCGCTATGAGGCGATCGGCGGCTCGTCGCCCGAGGGCGGCGGTACGTCGTCACCCACCGAGAAGAGCTTTGGTGCCAGAGGCGTGTCGAGTTCAGATGCGGGCTCCACAACACGTGGCGGGGGAAGCGGCGGCACATCTGCCGACAGATCCGGCGCCTCCGGCGGCTCCGAGATCTCGGGTGCGCCATCCAGCGGGGTGGCGTGGGTGGAGTCAGTACGGGTGCGACGTCCGCGCTCCACGCGAGTGGCCGACGGGCGCGACAGCGACGATCCGCGCGACGCCTTTCCGGCGAGGTTCGCGGCCACAACCGTGACCCACACCTGGTCCTCAAGGTCTTCGTCGATGGTGGCACCAAAGATGATGTTGGCCTCGGGATCGGCAGCATCCGCCACGACCTGTGCGGCCTCGGTGACCTCAATCAACGACATGTTTGGCCCACCGGTAATGCCAAGAAGGATGCCCCGGGCTCCGTCCACGGGAGTCTCGAGGAGTGGCGACGAAATGGCGGCCTGGGCCGCATCTGTGGCGCGGCTTCCGCCGCTGGCGTAGCCGATACCCAGTAGTGCGGTACCGGCGTCCTTCAGGATGGTGCGCACATCTGCGAAGTCCACATTGATCAAACCCGGCAGGGTGATGAGATCGCAGATTCCCTGCACGCCCTGGCGCAGCAAGTCGTCGGCCACGGCGAATGCCTGCACCACGCTGGTGCCGCGCTCGAGCACGTTCATCAGGCGATCATTCGGGATGACGATGACCGTGTCAGCGGCGTCCTGCAGATGGTGAATACCCAGATCGGCGGCGGTGGCGCGTTTGGTGCCCTCAAAGCCGAATGGCCGAGTGACCACCGCTACGGCGAGTGCGCCCATCTCACGGGCCACCTTGGCCACGATCGGCGAGCCGCCGGTACCGGTGCCGCCGCCCTCGCCCGCGGCGATGAACACGAGGTCTGATCCCCGGAGCACGCGACGCAGATGATCTTCACTCTCGCGAAATGCCATCTCACCGGTGGAGGGATCACCGCCGGTACCCAGGCCACGCGTAACCTCGGCGCCAACGGGGATAACCACATCTGCCCGACTGGCATCCAGCGCCTGCCGGTCGGTGTTGACGGCCACAAACTCCACACCGCGCAGCCCAGCCTCCACCATGCGGTCCACGGCGTTGCAACCGGCGCCGCCCACACCCACCACACGCACGACAGCATGGTTCTCAGAGCCCTCAGGCGACGGGGTAAACAGGTCCGCTGGTGCCTCCGACTGCATCCCTTGAGGGGCACTGCCGCCGGTGCTGCGAAAGAGATCGGCGAGGGGCCCCTCGCGCATTGACTTCTTCTCGGTCACGACGCCAACCTCAGGTTCGGCTGCGCATTGGGTGAGTGTGACGACTGCTTCGCGCGCATGCGCTCGAGGTCGTCGGTCCAACGACCATCCCGCTCCAGAACCTCGCGGGCCACCTGACGGTACCAGCGGGCCGACTGGCCAGCTGAGTCGAACTTGAGTGCGCTCTGCCCCTGCACCGGTGCCTCCGCGAACCGCACGGTCTTGCCGATCCGGGTACGAAACACGGTGTCGCCAAAGCTGGCGGTAAGCACATCCACCGCCTCGCGGCAGTGCATGGTGCGCCCGTCGTACATGGTCGGCAGGATGCCGAAGATGTCCACGTCGGGGTTGAGGTGCTCACGCACCTGACCCAGCGTCTGCTGCAACTGGGCGAGGCCACGCAGCGAGAGGTACTCGCACTGCACGGGCACAATCACGCCCTGTGCCGCCACCATCGCATTAATGGTGAGCAGGCCGAGCGATGGAGGCGTATCCATGATGATGTAGTCGTATGCCCCAGCGACCGGCTGCAGTGCGCGCGCAAGTGCGCGCTCGCGGCCGATCATGCTCGAGAGCGCGAGTTCGGCGCCGGCGAGTTCAATACCCGCGGGGGCCACGTCAATCTCACATACCTGGACGATGTCGGTGATTGGCAGCGACCTCACGAGGACGTCGAACATTCCGAGGTCGAGGTTCTCGACGTCAATGCCCTGACTCATCGAGAGGTTGCTCTGGGGATCCAGGTCGACGACCAGCACGCGCATGCCCTTCTCACGAAGTGCGACTGCAACGTTCAGGGACGATGTGGTCTTTGCCACGCCGCCCTTCTGGTTCGCCATTGCCAATATGCGCGCTGAACGCGCCATCTGCGGGCCTCCCGGAGAGATGTTCTGAGCCGCCCTGCGTTTCTACGCGGGGGGGCCGACTCCTCCCGGGATGCGGATCAGCCGGGGCGGGGAACCATTGATCCGGGCGGCACGGGGCCCGCGAGGTACCCCGCCGCGTCCGCCGCGTCCACCATCAATTGCATGGACCCCGGGGCGATGTCGGTGGTGGCCGTCATGTTCGCCAACGCAGCCATGAGCACCTTCCCATCCATCGTCTTGCCCGTGGTCTCTGCGATGAGATCGTTAAAGGCCTTCGCGACAACGGCCGGATTCGCCTGAGCCCGGGCCACTGCCCGTGCATTCGCCGCCACCAACGCGCGCACCGCCGCAGGCTCGGCCGTTGCGAACTCCTCGGTGACCACAAGCACCGTCGCCGGAATACGCCAGCGCGCAATCTGCCGGTCGGCCGGCGCCACCGGTACGACCACGCCCGTGGCGATCAACTTGGCGGCGTACGGCTCCGGGGCGAGGGCGGCGTCGACAACGCCACCGTCAATGGCATCGCCGAGCGCCGCGTTCTTTACCGGCACGATTCCCACAGTCCCCCCATGGTCGTCACCCTTCAGCCCGGCACTCTCCAGCAGCAGACGCAGCGTCAGATCCTGCGTGTTGCCATGCGCGGGAACCGCCACGTTCTTCCCCGCCAGGTCAGCGATGGTGCGGATACCCGACGATGGCGTGGCCACCAGCCGCTGTCCACCGGTGACCACCCCCGCAAGCAGGCGCAGGCGCCCGGGCGCGCGGCTCTCGGCCATCACGTACGGCCCGGGGCCCACGTAGGCGGCATCGAGTGACCCGCCCAAGAGCGCGCTGATCTCCTCGGGTCCGGTCTGAAATGGATGCTCATCAACCGGCAGGCCAGCGAGCCCGTCGCTGGACTCTTTCTGCAACCCGATGATGGCGGGGCCATGCGTGAGGTTGAGCAGGAAGCCCATCTGCACTGAGTCGTACGACCCTGTACCTCCTCCGCATCCTGTGACCAATACGGCACCGCCAAGAGCCACGACGACCACAGCCATGAGCACCCCGAGGGCACGCGCCCTAGCGCGCACCCGTGAGCCCCCAGCGGCGGTTGACCCACCGCTCCAGACGGGTGAAGAACAGCTGCTCCGTGACGATGCCCACCACCAGGATGACCAGGATGACCGCTATCACCACGTCGATGGCGCCGATCTCGCGCCCGAGCTCGAGCACTCCACCCAGCCCTTGAGCACCGGTCACCACGATCTCCGCGGCCATCAGTGCGCGCCATGCAAACGACCACGACAACTTGAGCCCCGTCACCAGATTGGGGACGATCGCGGGAAACACCAGCGTGCGCTGCAGGAACAGCCCGCGGGCCCCCATGGCGCGCCCCGCCATCATGAGCGTGGGCGATACCTGATGCATGGCCGAGTAGGTGGAAATGGCCATCGGCTTGAACGTGCCGAACGCAGTGATCACGAGCACGGCAGTGCCGTTGAACCCAAACCACAAAATAGCCAGCGGCAGGAAGGCGATGGTGGGCACGGCCTGCAGGCCGGCGATCACCGGGCGGATGCCATCCTCAAGAAACCGTGAGCCGCCCGTGATGAGGCCGAGTAGCACGCCAGCGGTCACGCCGATTGCCCAGCCCTCAACCAGGCGCAGCAGTGTCGCCCCCAGGTCATCGAGCAGGGCACGCTCGGTAAACAGGTTGCCGAGGGTCGAGAGCACGTGGCCGGGGCTTGGCAATTTGTACGGGTCGGCCCATCCTGCGGCCGTCACAAGCCACCACAGGAACATGAGAAGCGCGAGGAGCCATCCCTTGCGCACGATGTCCCAGCAGACGGACTTCAGGCGATCGGCGCTCATGCCCCCACCTCGGTGACCTCGGCGAACTCCGCACGACGCAGCGCTGCGTCGTCGACCTCGGCACGCAGCCGCTCCAGCATGTCGTGGCGGATATCCAGCAATGCCGGGTCGGCCTCGTCGCGCGGGCGGGGGATCCCGATGTCGTAGGTCTTCACCACGCGGCCCGGTGATGACGACAGGAGATGCACGGTGTCCGACAGGAACGCCGCCTCGATGAGGTTGTGTGTCACAAACACCACCGCCGGCCGGGTTTCCAGCCATATCCGCTGGAGCTCATCCTGCAGCAGCGTGCGGGTCTGGGCGTCAAGGGCGCTGAACGGCTCGTCCATGAGCAGGATCTCGGGGTCCAGCACCAGCGCACGGGCGATGGACGCACGCTGGCGCATACCGCCCGACAACTCGTAGGGATGCTTATCCGCCACGTGATCCAGATGCACCATGCGAAGGGCATGCGCAACTTTTTCGCGCCGCTCCGCCTTGGGCATGCCATGCGCGCGCAGGCCGTATTCCACGTTGCGCTCCAGCGTGAGCCACGGAAACAGCGCGGCATCCTGAAATACGATGGCCCGCCCATTGCCCGGCCCGGTCACCAGCTCGCCAAGCGCCTCGATGGACCCCTCGTCGGGCGTGATGAGCCCGGCGATCATGCCGAGCAACGTGGACTTGCCGCATCCGCTCGGCCCCACCAGGCTCACGAACTGGCCGGGCTCGACGTCAAACGACGTGGGGGTGAGCGCGGGGCTCTCGCTCCGCGCATATGTCTTCGATACGGCATTGACGCGAAGGGCAGGTGCCATCTGTCTCCTCGGAACACGACTTCGGTGACTGCGGTCGCAAGGGTAGGTGAGGGGATCGTGCATTACAAGTATTTTTTATGACAGACATTAGATATACGCGTTTCATTAATGTGCGCGGACACCGGAAAACCGACCTGCAGTCGGGT